>NZ_JBFOCW010000083.1:0-4587 GCF_040908005.1 Aeromonas sp. s1(2024)
GGGGCCCAGGTCGTCGCCCAGGCCCGTCACGGCATCGTCGGCCTCTCCGGTGAAATCGAACAGGTCGCCGGGGTCATCGAGTCCCTGGCGAGCCAGACCGACTCCATCGGCAGCATCCTCGACACCATCCGCAGCATCTCGGAGCAGACCAACCTGCTGGCCCTCAACGCCGCCATCGAGGCCGCCCGCGCCGGCGAGCAGGGCCGTGGCTTCGCCGTGGTGGCCGACGAGGTGCGCAACCTCGCCAGCCGCTCCGCCGCCTCCACCGCCGAGATCCAGGGCATGATCAACAGCCTCCAGGAGCAGAGCGCCCGCGCCGTCAGCGCCATGGCCCAGGGCCGCAACCAGAGCCTGCGGGTGGTGACCCAGGCCGACGAGGCCAACGGCGCCCTCGACCAGATCACCGGACACATCACCCAGATCAGCGACATGAACATCCAGGTCGCCACCGCCACCGAAGAGCAGTCGAGCGTGGTGGGCGAACTCAACCGCAACGTGGAGGACATCAACCAGCTCACCATGGAGACCGCCGATATCGCCCATCACCTGACCGAGTCGAGCCGCAACCTGCAGCACCTCTCCGGCGAGCTCGACAAGCTGGTCGGCAACTTCCGCCTCTGAGCGTCCGGCACCTCTTCCTGACCCGCACCAAGGGCGCTTCGGCGCCCTTCTTCATGACCACGGCAAGCCGTGACGCACGGGGGATACGTCGTCTCCCACCGCCCTGCCACATGCCTCATAATCAGGAAAACGCGAGGAGGTATGATGGGCAAGCTGGTCGTGATGATAGTGCTGGGGGGGCTGCTCAGTGCCTGCAGCAGCGGGCCCGTGCGGGTGCACGGGGCCGATGTGAGCGTGGACGATACCCGGATCCGGGTCAGCGATGGGGATCGCGGAGGCTACGGTACCTTCTGCCCACCGGGACAGGCCAAGAAGGGGCGCTGCTGACCGCAGGGTGCCGAAAGACAGACAACAAAAAGCCGCTCCATGGAGCGGCTTTTCTTATGAAACGGGCAGAAGATTATTTTTTCTTCTTGGCCTTGGCGTTCGGCAGGTCGGTGATGGAGCCTTCGAACACTTCGGCAGCCAGACCCACGGACTCGTGCAGAGTCGGGTGAGCGTGGATGGTCAGCGCGATGTCTTCGGCGTCGGCACCCATCTCGATGGCCAGACCGATTTCACCCAGCAGTTCACCGCCGTTGGTACCCACGATGGCACCACCGATGACGCGGCCGCTCTCCTTGTCGAAGATCAGCTTGGTCATGCCGTCGGAGCAGTCGGACGCGATGGCGCGACCGGAAGCAGCCCACGGGAAGGTGGCGACTTCGAAGTTCAGACCCTGTTGCTTGGCTTCCTTCTCGGTCAGACCCACCCAGGCCATCTCAGGCTCGGTATAGGCGATGGACGGAATCACTTTCGGGTCGAAGTAGTGCTTCTTGCCGGCGATGACTTCGGCCGCCACGTGGCCTTCGTGTACACCCTTGTGGGCCAGCATGGGCTGACCGACGATGTCGCCGATGGCGTGGATGTGGGCGACGTTGGTACGCAGTTGCTTGTCGACTTCGATGAAACCGCGCTCGTTGACGGCAACACCGGCCTTCTCGGCATCCAGCATCTTGCCGTTCGGCACACGGCCTACGGCAACCAGCACGTTGTCGTAGCGAACCGGCTCTGCCGGGGCGTGCTTGCCTTCGTAGGAGACGTACAGACCGTCTTCACGGGCTTCAACGGCGGTGACCTTGGTCTCCAGCATGATGTTGAATTTCTTGGCAACGCGCTTGGTGTAGATCTTGACGATGTCTTTGTCGGCAGCCGGTACCAGCTGGTCGGCAAATTCCACCACGTCGATCTCGGAACCCAGGGAGGAGTACACGGTACCCATCTCCAGACCGATGATGCCGCCACCGATGACCAGCAGCTTGCCAGGAACGGTCGTCAGTTCCAGCGCATCGGTAGAGTCCCATACGCGGGGGTCGTCATGGGGGATGAACGGCAGCTTCACCGGACGGGAACCGGCGGCGATGATGGCGTTGTCGAAGGTGACGGTGGTCTTGCCGTCGGCGCCTTCCACTTCCAGCGTGTTTGGGCCGGTGAACTTGCCGAAGCCGTTCACGACCTGGACTTTACGCATCTTGGCCATGCCAGCCAGACCGCCGGTCAGCTGGTTGATGACCTTCTCTTTCCACAGACGCACCTTGTCGATGTCGGTCTGCGGGGCACCGAAGACGATGCCGTGCTCGGCCAGCGCCTTGGCTTCTTCAATGACTTTGGCGACGTGCAGCAGTGCCTTGGACGGGATGCAACCCACGTTCAGGCAGACGCCACCCAGGGTGGAGTAACGCTCGACGATAATGGTATCCAGACCCAAGTCAGCCGCACGGAAGGCAGCGGAATAACCGGCAGGGCCAGCACCCAGTACTACGACCTGGGTTTTGATTTCTTTACTCATCATGACCTCTTTGTCGTTCTTATATCCCCGGACAGCACAGTCTTATGCCAAACAAGGCCGCTGCAGCCGTGAAAAAAACGGGGCAAGTTTACAATCCTGTTAACGAAATGAGAAGTAAAAAGGGCAGGCTCTGGGCCCGCCCTCTCACTTACAGGACCAGTCGACGGATGTCGGACAACACACCACTCAGGGTGGTGATGAAGCGGGCACCGTCGGCGCCATCGATGACGCGGTGGTCGTAGCTCAGAGCCAGCGGCAGCATCAGGCGCGGCACGAACTCTTTACCGTTCCACTTCGGCTTCATCTCGGACTTGGAGACGCCCAGGATGGCCACTTCCGGCGCGTTGACGATCGGGGTAAAGCTGGTACCGCCGATGCCACCCAGGCTGGAGATGGTGAAGCAACCGCCCTGCATGTCGGCAGCGGTCAGCTTGCCGGCACGGGCCTTCTTGGAGATCTCGGCCAGATCGCGGGACAGCTCGTGGATGCCCTTCTTGTTGACGTCGCGAACCACCGGAACCACCAGACCGTTGGGGGTATCCACCGCCACACCGATGTGGATGTACTTCTTCATGATCAGCTTGCTGCCGTCTTCGGACAGGGCGCTGCAGAAGCGCGGATGGGCTTCCAGGGCCTTGGCGGCCGCCTTCAGGATGAACACCAGCGGGGTGATCTTCACGTCCAGCTTCTGCTTCTCGGCCAGGATGTTCTGCTCTTTGCGGAACGCTTCCAGATCCGTGGTATCGGCTTCGTCGAACTGGGTAACGTGGGGGATCATGGCCCAGTTGCGGTGCAGGGCAGGACCGGAGATCTTCTGGATACGGGTCAGTTCCAGCTCTTCGACCGGGCCGAACTTGCTGAAATCAACCTTCGGCCAGGCCACGACGCTCATGCCGTTGCCAGTGCCGGTGCCGGCAGCCGGAGCGGACTCGGCGCGCTTGACCGCATCCTTCACGTAAGCCTGCACGTCTTCTTTGACGATGCGACCCTTGCGACCGGAGGCTTTCACCTTGGCCAGGTTGACGCCGAACTCGCGCGCCAGACGGCGTACAGCCGGGGAGGCGTGGACATAGGCGTCGTTGGCGACGAAATCGGAAGCGGCAGCAGCCTGGGCAACCGGCGCAGGAGCGGCGGCAGCCGGCGCGGCAGCAACGGGCGCCGCGGCAGGAGCCGGAGCAGCCACGGCAGCCGGGGCGGCACCCGCCACTTCGAATACCATGATCAGGGAACCGGTGGAGACCTTGTCACCCGCCTTCACCTTGATCTCCTTGACCACACCGGCGAACGGCGCAGGCACTTCCATGGAGGCCTTGTCGCCTTCCACGGTGATCAGGGACTGGTCGGCTTCAACCTTGTCACCCACGGCGACCATGATTTCGGTCACTTCCACTTCGTCACCGCCGATGTCCGGCACGTTGACGTCTTTGGCACCGGCGGCAACCGGAGCAGCGGCAGCCACGGGGGCAGCAGCAGGAGCCGGCGCAGCAACAGCGGCCGGGGCAGCGCCCGCCACTTCGAAGACCATCACCAGAGAACCGGTAGAGACCTTGGCGCCGGCGGCAACCTTGATCTCGACCACGCGGCCTGCGAACGGAGCCGGTACTTCCATGGAGGCCTTGTCACCTTCCACGGCAATGATGGACTGGTCAGCTTCTACCATGTCGCCCACGGCAACCATGATTTCAGTCACGTCCACTTCGTCGTCACCGATGTCCGGTACGTGCACATCTTTGCGCACGGCAGCGGCAGGTGCGGCGGCCGGAGCAGCAGCAACCGGTGCAGCCACTTCAGCAGGGGCGGCAGCGCCTTCGGCTTCGAAGATCATGATCTGGGAACCGGTGGCGACCTTGTCGCCCACCTTGATCAGGATCTCTTTGACGATACCGGCAGACGGAGCCGGTACTTCCATGGAGGCCTTGTCGCCTTCTACCGCGATGATGGACTGGTCCAGCTCGACCTTGTCACCCACGGCCACCATGATCTCGGTGACTTCAACTTCATCGGCGCCGATATCCGGCACCATAATCTGTTTGGACATTGTGCTTTATCCTCTTGCGTCGATCCGCGTGACTGGCTGATGCCGCCACGCACATCTCGCGTTAACCGTTTTAAATCCTGGCAGGGTCGCGCCGTCATAC
>NZ_JBFOCW010000083.1:4777-204688 GCF_040908005.1 Aeromonas sp. s1(2024)
GCGCCGTCATACGGCGCGACCCTTGATCCACTTACGCGTACAGCGGGTTGACCTTGTCGGCATCGATGCCGTACTTGGCGATGGCATCGGCCACAACCTGCTTGTCTACCTCGCCGCGCTTGGCCAGTTCGGTCAGGGCAGCAACCACCACGTAGAACTCGTTCACTTCGAAGTGACGACGCAGGTTGGCACGGCTGTCGGAACGGCCGTAACCGTCGGTACCCAGCACGCGGTAGTTCTCGGTCGGAACGAAGGCACGAACCTGATCGGCGAAGGACTTCATGTAGTCGGTCGCAGCGATGGTGGCTTCGGAACCCAGTACCTGAGCGATGTACGGTACGCGAGCTTCGGCAGTCGGGTGCAGCATGTTCCAGCGATCCGCGTCCTGACCGTCACGAGCCAGCTCGTTGAAGGAGGTGACGCTGAACACATCGGAACCGATGCCGTACTCGCTGGCCAGGATCTGGGCAGCCTTGCGCACGTGACCCAGGATGGAACCACAACCCAGCAGCTGAACTTTCGCCTTGGCACCGGCGATGGATTCCAGCTTGTAGATACCCTTGCGGATGCCTTCCTCGGCGCCTTCCGGCATGGCCGGCATGGCATAGTTCTCGTTCAGGGTGGTGATGTAGTAGAACACGTTCTCCGGGTTCTCACCGTACATGCGGCGCAGGCCGTCCTGTACGATCACCGCCACTTCATAGGCGTAGGACGGATCGTAGGAGATGCAGTTCGGGATGGTGTTCGCCAGGATGTGGCTGTGACCATCTTCGTGCTGCAGACCTTCGCCGTTCAGGGTAGTACGACCGGAGGTCGCACCCAGCAGGAAGCCACGGGCTTGCTGGTCACCGGCTGCCCACGCCATGTCGCCGATCCGCTGGAAGCCGAACATGGAGTAATAGATGTAGAACGGGATCATCGGGCAATCGTTGGTGCTGTAAGAGGTCGCAGCAGCCAGCCAGGAGGACATGGCGCCCAGCTCGTTGATACCGTCTTGCAGAACCTGACCCTGCTTGTCTTCCTTGTAGTAGGAGACGATGTCGCGGTCTTGCGGGGTGTACTGCTGACCGTGCGGGCTGTAGATACCGATCTGGCGGAACAGGCCTTCCATACCGAAGGTACGGGCTTCGTCAGCCAGGATCGGGACGATGCGCTTGCCGATGGACTTGTCTTTCAGCATCACGTTCAGGGAACGCACGAACGCCATGGTGGTGGAGATTTCGCGCGCCTGTTCACCCAGCAGCGGACCGAAGGCATCCAGCGCCGGGATTTCCAGCTTGGTGGTGCTCTCGCGCAGACGGGTCGGTACATAGCCCTTCAGTGCGGCACGGCGGGCGTGCAGGTACTTGTGCTCTTCGGTACCCTCTTCGATCTTCAGGTACGGCAGGTTTTCCAGCTGCTCGTCGGTGACCGGCAGGTTGAAACGATCGCGCAGGTGACGCACGGAGCCCAGATCCATCTTCTTGACCTGGTGAGCGATGTTCTTGCCTTCGGCCGCTTCGCCCATGCCATAGCCCTTGATGGTCTTGGCCAGGATCACGGTCGGCTTGCCCTTGGTCTGTGCTGCTTTGGAGAAGGCGGCGAACAGTTTGCGGGGGTCGTGACCACCGCGGTTCAGGGCGAAGATCTCCTCGTCGGTCATGTCTTTGACCAGCGCGGCGGTTTCCGGGTAACGGTTGAAGAAGTGCTCGCGCACGTAGGCACCGTCACGGGACTTCATGGTCTGGTAGTCACCGTCCACGGTCTCGTTCATCAGCTGGATCAGCTTGCCGGAAGTGTCTTTCTTCAGCAGCTCATCCCACTTGCGACCCCAGATGACCTTGGTCACGTCCCAGCCAGCGCCGGCGAACAGGCCTTCCAGCTCGTTGATGACCTTGCCGTTGCCGACAACCGGACCATCCAGACGCTGCAGGTTGCAGTTGACCACGAACACCAGGTTGTCGAGCTTTTCACGCACGGCAACGGTCAGGGCACCCTTGGCTTCCGGCTCGTCCATCTCGCCATCACCCAGGAAGGCGTAAACGGTCTGCTCGGAGCAATCCTTGATGCCACGGTCGGTCAGGTACTTCAGGAAACGCGCCTGATAGATGGCGGCGATGGGGCCCAGACCCATGGAAACGGTCGGGAACTGCCAGAATTCCGGCATCAGTTTCGGGTGCGGGTAGGAAGGGATACCCTTGCCATCCACTTCCTGACGGAAGTTGTCCAGCTGCTCTTCGGTCAGGCGACCTTCGGCGAATGCACGGGCGTAGATGCCCGGGGAGATGTGACCCTGGAAGTAGACCAGATCGCCACCGTCCTTCTCGTTGCGGGCACGGAAGAAGTGGTTGTAGCAGACTTCGTAGATAGTCGCGGAAGAAGCGAAGGAAGACATGTGACCACCCAGGTCCAGGTCTTTCTTGGAGGCGCGCAGCACGATCATCATGGCATTCCAGCGGATGATGGCGCGAATGCGGCGTTCCATTTCCAGGTCGCCCGGGTAAGCCGGCTCGTCGCTGGACGGGATGGTGTTGATGTAGTCGCGGTTTGCCTTGGCAGCCACGTCCACACCGCTTGCGCGGGCTTTCTCGGCCAACTGTTCAAGGATGAACTGAGCGCGTTGCGGACCCTCTTCACGCAGCAGGGATTCCAGAGAGGCAAGCCACTCCAGCGTTTCTATCGGGTCCACATCGTTCTTCAGGATATCAGACATGGCTGGTTCCTATGTTGTTGTGATTGCACGGCATTGCACGGCGAAGGGCGCAAGCATTCGACAATTAAGAAAGCCTTGTGGGATTAGTTTTCCTGCTGACGGATCCGACGCATGGATCGCTGGATCCGGCTGTCTTCCCTCTGCATATCCAACAAGGTGTCCTCGATAAAGGCCAGGTGCTCATGACAAGCAGCCCTGGCCCGCTCCGGAGCCCCCGACAGGATAGCCTCGATCAGGCTCGCACGATGGCGACGGATCTTGGCGACCACTCCCGGACGGCGATTCAAAATTTCGTTATTGCGTAAAATGTTCTGCTCGAGCATGGGGCCCATGGCCCGCAACAGGTGCAGCAGCACCACGTTGTGGGAGGCCTCGGCCACGGCCAGATAGAACTGGGTCACGGCGGCCGATTCGACCACCAGCGACCCTTGCTGACCGGCTTCTTCGATGGCGGCTTGCGCCAGGCGAATCCGTTCGAAATCAGCCTCGGTGCCCCGCAGCGCCGCATAGTAGGCACAGATGCCTTCCAGCGCGTGACGAAACTCCAGCAGGTCGTACTGGGCTTCCGGGTGAGTGCTGAGCAGTTCGAACAGGGGGTCGGCGATCCCCTTGCTCAGGGCATTTTGTACGTAAGTGCCACCGCCCTGACGACGATACAAGAGTCCTCTCGCTTCCAGGCGCTGGATGGCTTCGCGCAAGGAAGGGCGCGACACCTGAAACTGGATGGCGAGTTCCCGCTCGGGCGGCAACTTCTGACCCGGCTGCAGGCTGCCTTCCAGAATCATGCTTTCCAGCTCGGCGACGATGGCGTCGGCCAGCTTCGGCTGAGTTATCTTGATATAGGGCATGAGGCTACTTTGTTAAATTGGTATTACCAATTTTATGGTTGGGGCGAAAATTAGCAGAGGGCTTGAAAAAAGTCCACCCAAAAGATGATCTGAATCAAGAAGCTCGGTTGCCACTTTGGGGGTAAAAACGCGGAATCATGATATAGCTCATAGAAAATGGTCTGACCAATATTTGTGAGCTTGCTCACCGATAACATTTGTTCAACAGCATGAAAAATGGCTTGCTAGACAAGGCAAGCCATTGATTCTAAAAACACAAAATAATTTTTAGATTTTTCACTCAAAGTGAAGCTTTTCCCGATAGCGAGGCCATTCGAAACTGTCACCCGGATCCGTCTTGCGGCCCGGCGCGATGTCGCAGTGGCCGACAATACGGTCCGCCGTGATGGCGGGATAACGGTGAACAATCGCCCGGCTGAGGTCCGACAGCACCTCGTATTGCTTGTCGCTGTAGGGAAGCTCGTCGGTCCCTTCCAGTTCGATCCCGATGGAAAAATCGTTGCATGCCTCCCTCCCCTCCCAGATCGAGACTCCCGCATGCCATGCCCTGGCGCCAAAAGGCACGTACTGTACCAGTTCCCCATCGCGGCGGATCAGGCAGTGGGCCGAGACCCTCAGTTGATGAATACCGGCGAAATAGGGGTGAGCACCGGGATCGAGCCGCCCCAGAAACAGATCGTCGATAAAGGGGCCACCAAACTGCCCGGGGGGCAGGCTGATGCCGTGTATCACCAGCAAGGAGACATCCTCCGGGCTGAGCCTCTCATTGTGATGGGGGGAAGGCACCTTGCGGGCCTGCTCGCACCATCCTTCTCGATCGATGGAAAACAGGGTTGTGGGTTGTGTCATCGTCTGCTCGACTCACAAATGGAAGCGATGTGCCTCTGGCGGGATGGGAAAACTGGGAACAAGTCTCTGAATTCATGGATAACGCTATGTTAGGCTGAGCCATTCACTCGCGCGATATGGGACACACTATGCACCCGATGGCACGCCGTCTCTGGCTGCTCGCCTGGCTCTCGCTGCTGGGTCTGCTGACCCTCTACTTTCATGGTCGTGAACAACCGTCGGTGACCGCCAGCGGCGATCTGCTACTCAAGGCCGATGCCAGCGGCCATTATCGTCTGGAGGGTGCCATCAACGACCAGCCGGTGCAACTGCTGCTGGACACAGGAGCAACCCGGGTGACCATACCGAGCCAGGTGGCCGCCCGGCTCGGCCTCGTCGCCACGGGCCGCAGCCGTGTCAACACGGCAGCCGGAGAGATCCAGGTCGAAACCGGCCGGATCGAAAGTCTGGCGATGGGTCCGCTGACCCTGTACGATTTGTCCGTCTTTATCAATCCGGCTGCCGACGGGGAGGAGATCCTGGTGGGCATGAATGCCCTGGGCAGGCTGGAATTGCGCCAGAAAGACAGGCAATTGCTTCTCAGACCCTTGCAGGAATAAGGCATGTTACAACAGGACATCCGCCGCGCCGTGCGCGCCGCACTTCTCGAAGACTTGGGCGATGCCCTCACCGCGCTGGATCAACCGGATGCCAGCGCCGACATCACGGCCCAGCTGATCCCGGCTGATCGCATCTCGACCGCGCGAGTCATCACCCGCGAGGCGGGCGTCTTCTGCGGCCAGCCCTGGGTCGACGAGGTGTTTGCCCAGCTCGGTGGCGAAGTGAAGGTCGAGTGGAAAGTGCAAGATGGTGAACGCCTTGCCCCCAATCAGGAGCTGTTCCGCCTCCATGGCCCCGCCCGCGTGCTGCTGACCGGCGAGCGCAATGCGCTGAACTTCGTGCAGACCCTTTCCGGGGTCGCCACCCTGACCGCCCGTTATGTGGCCGAGCTGGAAGGCACTGACTGCCGCCTGCTCGATACCCGCAAGACCCTGCCCGGCCTGCGCAGCGCCCAGAAGTATGCGGTCACCTGCGGCGGCGGCAAGAATCACAGGATCGGCCTGTTCGACGCTTACCTCATCAAGGAGAACCACATTCTCGCCTGCGGCGGCATCGCTGAAGCAATCAGCGAAGCGCGCCGTCTCAATCCGGACAAACCGGTGGAAGTCGAGGTCGAATCCCTGGCCGAGCTGGAGCAGGCCCTGGCCGCACGGGCCGACATCGTGATGCTGGACAACTTCGACATCCCCATGATGCAGGAGGCCGTTCGCCTCAATCAGGGCAGAGCCAAGCTGGAAGTCTCCGGCAACGTCACCCTCGACACCCTTGCCGGATACGCCGCGACCGGGATCGACTTCATCTCGGTGGGAGCGCTGACCAAGCATGTGCGGGCACTGGATCTCTCCATGCGCTTTGTCGCGGCTTGAGCAAGCCCCATCCGTTGCTCGTGCCCAAAAATATTACAGGGCTCGAAACTTGCAAAAGGCGCCATCGGCGCCTTTTCTTTATGCAGGATCCCACGACATAAGGAGTGTGAAGATGGGCCCTCCCGCCTCATGACAAGTGCCAATGGAAGCCATTTAATCTTTGATTTTTCTACACATTTCACTAAATGACATAAAAGTGGCTAACAAGGTCCCCGCCTCTGTTGCCAACCCGAAGCGCTCGGATAAGATACCAGCGTGGATAGCATTCCACCGGTGCTTATCAGGAAACATGGAAAAAAGGATATTTCACATGAAAAGACAGTCAGGGTTTACGCTAATCGAATTGATGATCGTCGTTGCGATCGTCGCCATCCTCGCCGCCATCGCCTTGCCGGCGTATCAGACTTACACCAAAAAGGCGAAATTTACTGAAGTTGTCTCAGCCACTGGTGCATTTAAAACAGCTGTTGAAGTCTGTGCTCAGAAAGATGGTGATATGGCTAATTGCACCACGCCAGGAAGCAATGGTATCCCTCTAGACGTTAGTGGTGCTTCTGGCAGTTTTGTTGACTCAGTAACAATTGCTGCAGGAGCTGCTAGTGGTGCCGTTGAAATAACTGCCACAGGTACAACTCCCCCATTTGAAAATACTGAAAATACTTACATTTTGGGGGGCGTACTTACGAATGGGCAAGTCATTTGGACAAACGCAGCAAGTGGCAGTTTATGCCTAACTTCTGGCATCTGCTAACGCATGACCTCTAGCCTCAATAGCGGCCTGGCCACCAGCCTGGCCGCTTCTTCCCTCCTCAGTGAGCCGGACTCACAGCGCTATCTGAGCCAGGCCAAGGCGCAGCGCAAGCCCTTTGTCACCTTCCTGATTGAAAATGACATTCTCGACAGCAAAGCCCTCGCCGATTTCTGCGAGCTGGAATATGGGGTACCTCTGCTGGATCTGGCGGCCTTTGATCTCGCCGAGATCCCGCAGAAATACCTCAATCAAAAGCTGATTGAAAAGCACCATGTCCTGCCCATCTACACCCAGGGGCATACTCTCTATATCGCCATGTCCGATCCGACCAATGTGTCGGCTCTGGAGGATTTTGGCTTCAGTTTTGGCCTGCACACGGAAGCCCTGCTGGTCGAAGAGAGCAAGCTGACCGCCGCCATCGGCAAGCTGATGGAGAGCGAGCAGGATACCCTGGGCATGGATCATATCGACGAGGCCGAGATCTCCGAACTCGAGGTCTCCGACGAGAGTTCCCGCCTCGACGAGAGCGTCAACACCGCGGACGATGACGCACCCATCGTCAAATACATCCACAAGATCATGATGGATGCCATCAAGCGTGGGGCCTCCGACCTGCATTTCGAACCCTACGAGACCAAGTACCGGATCCGCTTTCGGGTAGACGGCATACTGCACGAAGTCGCCACGCCGCCGGTCAACCTGGCCAACCGCTTCGCGGCTCGCCTCAAGGTGATGGCGCGGCTCGATATTGCCGAACGGCGCCTGCCCCAGGATGGCCGGATCAAACTCAAGATCTCACGCAACAGATCCATGGACATGCGGGTCAACACCCTGCCCACCATGTGGGGCGAAAAGATCGTGATCCGGTTGCTGGACTCCTCGGCCGCCCGGCTCAATATCGATCAACTCGGCTTTGACGACCGGCAGAAGACGCAATACCTGCACGCCCTCTCCAAACCTCAGGGCATGATCCTGGTGACCGGCCCGACGGGGTCAGGCAAGACGGTCTCACTCTATACCGGCCTCAACATCCTCAACACCAGCGAGGTCAATATCTCCACCGCCGAAGATCCGGTCGAGATAAACCTGCCCGGCGTCAACCAGGTGCAGATCAATCCCAAGGCGGGGCTCACCTTCGCCAGCGCCCTGCGCTCCTTCCTGCGCCAGGATCCCGACATCGTCATGGTGGGGGAGATACGGGATTTGGAAACCGCCGAGATTGCTATCAAGGCTGCCCAGACCGGTCACCTGGTGCTCTCCACCCTGCACACCAACTCGGCGGCAGAAACGCTCACCCGGATGATGAACATGGGGGTGCCGGCCTTCAACATCGCCTCTTCGGTCACCCTCATCATGGCCCAGCGCCTTGCCCGCAAACTCTGCGATCACTGCAAGGCGCCAGAAGTGGTGCCGGAAGCCGAGTTGCTGGAGCTGGGCTTCACCCAGCAGCAACTGGCCGCCGGGTTGCGGCTGTTCAAGCCCGTGGGATGCAAGGAGTGCTCGGGAGGCTACAGAGGCCGGGTCGGCATCTATGAGATCATGCTGATGTCCGACAACATCGCCAAACTCATCATGCAGGGAGCCAACTCGCTGCAGATTGCCGCGATAGCCCAAAAAGAAGGGATGCGCACCCTGCGTACATCCGGCCTCGAGAAAGCGCGTCTTGGCGTCACCAGCCTAGCCGAAATCAACAGGATCACCACCAACTGAGTTCGCAGTGCCCGAGTCATCTCGCCGGGTGAAGCCGCTGCCATCACCCCGATGACCTTCTTCAAGCCAAGATGAGCCGGACAGGCAGCAGCATCCGGCCACCGTCGCCCAATTGCAGGATGCAGTGATGGCCACATTAGCTCAAAAACGCAACGCACCGAAAAAAGTCTTCTCCTACCGCTGGCACGGCGTCAACCGCAAGGGACAGAAGGTCTCAGGCGAGCTGCAAGCCGACAGCATCACCACCGTCAAGGCCGAGCTGCGCAAGCAGGGCGTCAACGTCACCAGGGTCAGCAAGCAGAGCCAGGGGCTCTTCTCCAAGGGCGGCGCCAAGATCAAGCCGATGGACATCGCCGTCATCTCCCGCCAGATCACCACCATGCTCTCCGCCGGCGTGCCTCTGGTGCAAAGTCTTCAGATCATTGCTCGCGGCCACGAGAAAGCGGCGGTGCGCGAACTCATCGGCCAGATCGCTGCCGATGTGGAAACAGGCACCCCGCTCTCGGAGGCGTTGCGCCGCCATCCCCGCCACTTCGACGACCTCTATTGCGACCTGGTCGAGGCCGGGGAGCAATCCGGTGCCCTGGAGACCATCTACGACCGTATCGCCATCTACCGCGAGAAGAACGAAGCCCTCAAATCCAAGATAAAGAAGGCCATGTTCTATCCGTCCATGGTCATTCTGGTGGCCATCGTCGTCACCTCCATCCTGCTGCTCTTCGTCATTCCCCAGTTCGAGGATATCTTCAAGAGCTTCGGTGCCGAGCTGCCCGCCTTCACCCGGTTCGTCATCGCCATCTCCCGCTTCATGCAGGAGTGGTGGTACGCCATCTTTGGCGGCGCGGCTCTCGCCGTCTTCCTCTATGTGCGGGCCTGGCGAAAATCCCAGAAGGTCAGGGACAACACGGACAAGTTCATCCTCACCATTCCCGTGGTGGGCAACATACTGCACAAGGCGGCCATGGCCCGTTTTGCCCGCACCCTCTCCACCACCTTCTCCGCCGGTATCCCGCTGGTGGATGCCCTGGTCTCGGCGGCCGGAGCATCGGGCAACTATGTCTATCGCACTGCGACCATGGCCATTCGCAACGAGGTGGTGGCCGGCATGCAGATCAACGTCGCCATGCGCACCGTGGATCTTTTCCCCGACATGGTGACCCAGATGGTGATGATCGGTGAGGAATCCGGCGCCATTGACGACATGCTCTCCAAGGTCGCCGCCATTTTCGAACAGGAGGTGGACGACATGGTCGACGGCCTCACCAGCCTGCTCGAACCCATCATCATGGTGGTGCTCGGGGTGCTGGTCGGCGGCATGGTCGTGGCCATGTACCTCCCCATCTTCAAGCTGGGCTCTGTGATACACTGACCCCCTCGACAGAGGGCCGGGCGGTGCATTTCCCCCGGCCATCTGTCATCCCCGTTCTCGACACAAGCGATTGATCTATGGTGCCTTTGATCGAACTGGCCCAGGGCTTGCCCTGGCTCTATCTCTCCTTGATTTTCCTTTTCTCCCTGATGGTGGGCAGCTTCCTGAACGTGGTGATCCATCGTCTGCCCATCATGATGGAGCGGGCCTGGCATGCCGAATACAGCGACTATTTCGGTGACGGTGAAGCGACTCCTCCTGCAACCGGACGATACAACCTCATGGTGCCTCGCTCCCGCTGCCCCCACTGCGACCACCCCATAGGGGCGCTGGAGAACATTCCCCTGCTGAGCTGGCTATGGCTCAGGGGGCGCTGCCGCAACTGCCACGCCCCCATTTCGGCTCGCTATCCCCTGGTCGAGCTGCTCACCGCCCTGCTGTCGGTCTCGGTGGCAGCCGCGCTTGCCCCCGGCTGGGGCACCCTTGCCGCTCTGCTGCTCACCTGGACATTGGTCGCACTGACCTTCATCGACCTGGACAAGATGCTCTTGCCGGATCAGCTCACCCAGCCCCTGCTCTGGGGTGGCCTGCTGTTCAATCTGGCGGGCGGTTTCGTGCCCCTGGCCGACGCGGTGATCGGTGCCATGGCGGGCTATCTGGTGCTCTGGAGCCTCTACTGGGCCTTCAAGCTGCTGACCGGCAAGGAAGGGATGGGCTATGGCGACTTCAAACTGCTGGCGGCGCTGGGCGCCTGGCTGGGATGGCAAGCATTGCCCATCGTGCTGCTGCTCTCTTCGCTGGCGGGCGCCATCATCGGCATCGGTCTCATCCTGCTGCGCAACCACCACCAGGGCAAACCCATTCCCTTTGGCCCTTATCTCGCCATCGCGGGCTGGATAACGCTGCTGTGGGGCGATAGCATCACCCGCTGGTATCTTGATGTCGTGCTCTAGCAAAAGGATCTCTGACCCATGTATGTAGTCGCAATCACAGGGGGAATCGGCAGCGGCAAGACCACGGTTGCCAACCGCTTTGCCGAGCTGGGCATCGAGGTGGTTGATGCGGACATCATCGCCCGCGAGGTAGTGGAGCCCGGCACCCCTGCTCTGGCTGCCATCGCCGCCCATTTTGGCCCGGATGTCGTTGCCCCCGATGGCCAGCTCGATCGCCGCCGGCTGCGAGAGCGGATCTTCACCGACTCGCAGGCCAAGGAGTGGCTCAATGCCCTGCTCCATCCCCTCATCCGCAGCGAGATGCTGCGCCAGTGTGCGGCAACCCGCTCCCCCTATTGCCTGCTGGTCGTCCCCTTGCTGGTGGAAAACAGGCTCACTTCCCTCGCCGATCGGGTACTGGTGATCGATGTGGACGAAGCGACGCAAATCGAGCGTACCTGCCGCCGCGATGGCGTCAGTCGGGAACAGGCCCAGGCGATACTGGCGTCCCAGGCGAGCCGCAGCGAGCGCCTGGCGATGGCCGACGACGTCCTGGACAACCAGAGTGGCACGAGTGAGACCATCGGGCAGCGAATTTTCGCCCTGCACCAGACATATCTGGCATTTGCCTCTCAACAAGCCCACCAACTGTGAGTACACTAGGCCGGTTTATGGCTGGCCAGGATTAGGCATGATTTACGATTTTCCCCTCAATGAAAAAAGCCGGACCTATCTTCGTCTGGAGTCCCTGTTTTCCCAGATCCGCGACAATCTGGAGAGTGACCAGTCCTGGGCACATATCGCCTTCTTCAAGGGGTTGTTCGATTTGCAGGAGTTGCTGGAGCGTGGTGATCTGCGTGCCGATCTCATCAAGGATCTGGAGCGCCTCGGCCAACGCCTGAGCCACTGGGCCAGTCTGCCTGACGTCGATCTCGAGCAGATCCAGCGGATGCAGCAGGAGAGTACCCAGCTCTCCCGCAACCTGCTGAACTCCCCGCGCCCCGGCGCCCGTCTGAAAGAGGATCGCCTGCTCGGCTCCATTCGTCAGCGCTTCTCCATTCCGGGTGGTCTGTGCGCCTTCGATGTGCCGCAACTGCACCACTGGCTGGCGACCCCGGCCGTCACCCGCCACCAGCAGATGCAGCAATGGCTGAGTGACATCACCCTGCTGATGAACGCCATCTCCCTGTTGCTGCGCCTGTGGCGCGAGTCGGGCAACTTCAGCGACCAGGTGGCCACCAACGGCTTCTTCCAGGATACCGCCGAAGGGGCTGAACTGATCCGCATCCGTCTGGCGGGCACCCAGCCCTGCTATCCGACCCTGAGCGGCCACAAGAACCGCTTCGCCCTGCGCTTCCTGCCGACGACGGAACAGCAGATAGGCGACGTATCCTTCCAGCTCGCCTGTTGTTGAGGAGCGCCCCATGGTGACCAAGGTAAAGTGCCCGACCTGTCAGAGCGAGATCGAATGGGGTCCGCAGAGCCCGTTTCGCCCCTTCTGCAGCAAGCGCTGCCAGCTGATCGACCTCGGCGAGTGGGCGGATGAACAGAAGCGCATCCCGGGCGAGATCAACCCGGATCTGCTGCCCGATCCGGAACAGGGCGATCCCTGGCAATAAACACTTCACGATCAAAAAAGGGCCCTCAGGCCCTTTTTAGTTGGTATCGATTCCCTTTCAGGCAAGCGAGGCCTGCAACCGCGCGACGATGGGGCCGTTGGCATCCGGGAAGCGGTATTCGTGCAGCGAGGCCAGTGGCACCCAGCGACACTCCTGCCCCTCCTTGCCAAAGGGCTCGCCGTGGAAGCGGGTCACCTTCCAGATATCCAGCAAGACCTGCTTGTCGGGGTAATCGTGATGCAGCTCCATGAAGGGGGCACAATCCTGCACCCGGATCCCGATCTCTTCCCATAATTCCCTGTCCAGCGCGGTGAGTAGATCCTCCCCCGACTCCACCTTGCCACCGGGAAACTCCCAGCGATCCCCCTGATGGCGATCGGCTGAGCGTTTGGCGATGAAGATATCACCCCGTTCGTTCTCGATGACGCCCACCGCCACCCAGATCCGTTTCTTCTGTTCCATCATTGTCCTCAGCGTAAACACGGCAAACGGGCGATCCAGGGGGCAAGCCGAATGGCCTGCTGATCCCCCCGGGCCCTGAAGAGATCCTGCCCGACATGCTCATTGCCCGGCGGCGCAACCTGCGGCCAGGGCACCGCACCGGGCGGAGTGAAACAACGATCGTGTACCCGCGCGCTCTGGCGCAAATAGCGCCATAAACAGTCTCGCAAGAACCACTGGTCGATGTTCGGTGTTTCCATGGTACTGGGCTGATAGCTCGCCATCAGCGGCGCAAGGGGAGGCAGCACACCGGCCACACCGCCCCACATGCCGGCCAGCACCAGATCGGTGTGGCTCCACCAGTCACGCATGATATGGAACCAGCGCCCCGATGCAAGCCAGTCATCGACCGCCAGCCGCTCCCTCAGATTCAGCACGGAGTCCGCATCGCGCACAAGAAAGCGCCCCACGCCGGGATCATTGGCGACCTGGAAGCGCCAGCAGAGGCGCTGACGCTGGGATTGGCCATCGGGCTGCACCTTTATCTCGGCGCCATGTTCTTGCAGGCAGGCCAGAAACCCCTGAGGGACAGTGCCATCCACATAAAAGCGCACCCGCCAGCCCGGATAGAGGTAAGCTGCGGCCAGCACATTGTCGAGCGCTCCCCGCAAATAGCGGGGCTGTACTCCCCACAAGGAGAAGGCGATGACTGCCTGCTTCTCCCCCTGCTCCGCGAGCCAGTCATCCGGCCCCTCTGCCGGCAGCACCCACCCCGCGACAGGCTGCGAGACGGCCTCATCCTTGAGAGTCAGGGCACGGGTTCCCGCTTGTGCCGCTTCTTCATGGCGTCCTAGCTTGGCAAGGGAAGTGCAAAGCCCGTCATGGACCAGATAATCATCCGGCTCGCGCCGCACCAGTTCGACCAGGTGCATCACGGCCCGCTCATGTTGTTCGGAGCGCGAGAGGCAGACACAGAGATTGCGCAGCACCTCAGTGTTATCGGGCGCGGACCGGTACGCCAGCGTCAGCACCTGGGCCGCCGAGGCAGGATCGCCGGACAAAAAGAGGTAATAGGCAAACTGCAGTTGCAGGGGAACAGATTTGTTCGTCTCTGCGTTCAGCCTGCTCAGCACACAACGGATCGCCTCCTGGCGTCTCTCCTGCAGCCAGTGCCCATGTGCCTCCCCATCCCATCCCGCCGGCAATCTGCTCATCGTCCCCTCCTTGGTCCGAAAATGAATACACCGCCCGGAGGCGGTGTATTCATCATGGCAGGGTGTCAGGTCAGCTGACCGTGACAGTGCTTGTATTTTTTACCCGAACCACAGGGGCAGGGATCATTGCGCCCGATCTTCTGCTCGTCGCGCACGAAGGTGGTATGGCCCTCGGCCCCACCCGTATCCTCGTCAGCCAGCTGGTTTTCGGCCGTGGCATGGGTGTAGGTACGGGGAGCGGCTTCGGCCTGCTGGCGCTGCTGCTCTTCCATCGCCTCCACATCCCGCTCCTGCACCTGTACCCGGCTCAGGATACTGACCACGTCGCGCTTGAGGGTCTCCAGCATCTGGGTGAACAGATCGAAGGATTCGCGCTTGTACTCCTGTTTGGGGTTCTTCTGTGCGTAGCCGCGCAGATGGATGCCCTGGCGCAGGTGATCCATGGCCGCCAGGTGCTCCTTCCACAGACCATCCAGCGTTTGCAGCATCACCGCCTTCTCGAAGTTGCGCAGCACCTCCTTGCCGACCAGCTCTTCCTTGTGGGCATAGAGCTTGGTGGCTTCATCCAGGATGCGTTCGCGCAGCTTCTCTTCATACAGCTTGTCGTCTTCCGCCAGCCACTGCTGCAACGGCAGATCCAGGGCGAAATCGGACTTCAGACGCGCTTCCAGACCCGGTACGTCCCACATCTCTTCCAGGGACTGGGGCGGGATGTACTCGTCGATGATGGCGCCGTAGACGTCGTCACGGATGACGTGAATGGTCTCGGAGATGTCGCTGGTGTCCAGCAGCTCGTTGCGCTGCTCGTAGACCACCTTGCGCTGATCGTTGGCCACGTCGTCAAACTCGAGCAGGTTTTTACGGATGTCGAAGTTGCGACCTTCCACCTTGCGCTGGGCATTCTCGATGGCCTTGGTCACCCAGGGATGCTCGATGGCCTCGCCCTCTTCCATGCCCAGCTTCTTCATCATGCCGGTCACGCGGTCGGAGGCGAAGATCCGCATCAGGGTATCTTCCATGGAGAGGTAGAAGCGGGAGGAACCCGGGTCACCCTGACGACCGGAACGGCCGCGCAGCTGGTTGTCGATACGACGGGATTCGTGACGCTCGGTACCGATGATGTGCAGGCCACCGGCCGCCAGCACTTCGTCATGACGCACCTGCCAGGCCGCTTTCAGCTCGGCAATCTGCTCGCTTGACGGGTTTTCCTGCTGGGCGATCTCCGCCTGCCAGTTGCCGCCCAGCACGATGTCGGTACCACGACCGGCCATGTTGGTGGCGATGGTGACGGCGCCGGTCTGGCCGGCCTGGGCGACGATCTCCGCTTCCATGGCATGGAACTTGGCGTTCAGTACCTTGTGCGGGATATTTTCCTTGGTCAGGATGCCGGAGAGCAGCTCGGAGTTCTCGATGGAGACGGTACCGACCAGCACGGGCTGGCCGCGCTTCACGCACTCGCGAATGTCCTGCACGATGGCCGCGTATTTCTCCTGGGCGGTCAGGTAGACGAGATCGCCCATGTCCTTGCGCACCATCGGCTTGTTGGTCGGGATGACCACGGTATCCAGGCCATAGATCTGCTGGAATTCAAAGGCTTCGGTATCCGCAGTACCGGTCATGCCCGCCAGCTTGTCGTACAGACGGAAGTAGTTCTGGAAGGTGATGGAGGCCAGGGTCTGGTTCTCGTTCTGGATCTTGACCCCTTCCTTCGCCTCGACCGCCTGATGCAGGCCGTCAGACCAGCGACGACCCGGCATGGTGCGGCCGGTGTGCTCGTCGACGATGACGATCTCGTCCTTCTGGACGATGTAGTCGACGTTGCGCTCGAACAGGGTGTGCGCGCGCAGGCCGGCATTGACGTGATGCAGCAGGCTGATGTTGGTGGCGGAGAACAGGGAGTCATCCTCGGCCAGCAGTCCCTCTTTCTTGAGCAGCTCTTCCACGAAGATCTGGCCGTTTTCGGTCAGCAGCGCCTGGCGGTTCTTCTCGTCCACCGTGTAGTGGCCGTCGCCGGTGTACTCCTCGGAGTCTTCCTTGTCCTGCTTGACCAGCAGCGGGATCAACTTGTTGATCTGGGTGTACATGGCGGAGCTGTCTTCCGCCGGACCGGAGATGATGAGCGGGGTGCGGGCTTCATCGATGAGCACCGAGTCCACCTCATCCACCAGCGCGTAGTTGAGCGGACGCTGTACGCGCTGCTCCGGCGAGAATGCCATGTTGTCGCGCAGGTAGTCGAAACCGAATTCGTTGTTGGTACCGTAGGTGATGTCGGCAGCGTAGGCATCGCGCTTCTGGGATGCATCCATGCCGGGCACGTTGCAGTCCACCGTCATGCCGAGGAAGGCGAACAGCGGGCGGTTGGCTTCCGCATCACGCTTGGCCAGATAGTCGTTCACCGTCACGACATGCACACCGCGGCCGGTCAGGGCGTTCAGGTAGGCCGGCAGCGTGGCCGTCAGGGTTTTACCTTCACCTGTCTTCATTTCGGCGATGCGGTTGGAGTTCAGCACCATGCCGCCGATCAGCTGGACGTCGAAGTGACGCATGCCGAACACACGGCGGGAGGCTTCACGGACGGTGGCGAACGCTTCCGGCAGCAACTGCTCCAGTGTTTCGCCCTGCTCCAGACGCTGACGGTACTCGGCGGTCTTCGCCTGCAGTTCCTGATCGGACAGTGCCTCGAATTGAGGTTCCATCGCATTGATTTGTTTTACAATTTTGCGCAAAGCCTTGAGCGTTCTGTCGTTCCGGCTGCCGATAATCTTGGTGAGCAGTGTGCTAATCATGGGTACCAACTGTTTTGGTTATATAAGCGTTCCGTCACTGGAACCTGAAGAAAAAACCTAACCCCGTCTGGCATTCAGAAAGCGCGCGGGGTTGACCTGACGACCATCTTTCAACACTTCGTAATGCAAATGAACTCCGGTTGCACGACCGGTTCGCCCCATCAGGGCAATCTTCTGGCCCTCATCGACCAGGGTGCCCACATCCACCAGCAACTTGGAATTGTGGGCATAGCGGGTGACCAGACCATTGCCATGGTCAATCTCCACCATGTTGCCAAACTCCGGATGGCGCCCTGCCCAGCTGACAATCCCCTTGCCTGTCGCCAGGATGGGGGTGCCGGGCCTGCCGCGGAAATCCACCCCTTTGTGCATCTTGGCGCGACCGTTGAACGGATCGACCCGCCCACCGAAACCGGAGGAGATCCAGACACGCTCCTGCTTGACCGGTGAGCCGGGGATGAAACCCGCATCGGTGATATGGTGGTTCATGATGAAGGATTCAAGTACCGACAGCTGTTCTTCGCGGCTGCTGAGCTGACGGCTGAGGTGTTCCATGGAATCTTGCAGTTCACCCAGGCTGACTTCCAGGTCTGCATCGTAGGAAGGACCGCCCATGGGGGGCAGCTCCTTGAAGTTGAACTCCTCGGGATCGAGGTCCGCCTTCTCGGTCAGGCGCTCGCCGAGGGCGTTGAGGCGACCAAGTTGTCCCTGCATGGTGCCCACCTGGGCGGCCAGCATGGCAAGCTGTTCGCGGGCTTCATCGGCCCCTTGCGTGGATTTTTGCTGCTGCGCCAGGGTCAGCGCCACTTCCAGCGCCTCCATTTTCTGCTGCCAGCTCTGCCAGAGCCAGCCGCCCCCCAAGGCCAATACAGTGAAGAGAATACCGCCGACCCAGGCCAGACGTTGTTTGGGTAAGTGCAACCTGCGGCGCTGCTTACCGTGGAGGATCAGGGTAATGCTCATAGAAATCTGTCTTCTCGGTCAGGTGAGGCCAAGGGCCTGCACGGGCAATAAAACCGGGAGATAATCGGTATTAAAGGATGGAATAAACAAATGACAAGACGTCGGTGCGGAGAGATGACCGACGTCCTGTTGCACAGCTATCAGGCCAGAACCAGACCGTTGTCGTAGTAAGCGATAGGCGCTTTGTCGCCCTCACCCTCGAAGGTCACCAGTTCCCAGGCCTCCTGCTGGGCCAGCAGGGCACGCAGCAGCTTGTTGTTCAGGGCATGGCCCGTCTTGTAGGCACGGAATTCACCGATGATACTGCGATTGCACATGTACAGATCGCCGATGGCATCCAGCATCTTGTGCTTCACGAACTCGTCTTCGTAGCGCAGACCATCTTCGTTCAGCACCCGGTAGTCATCCAGCACCACGGCGTTTTCCAGGCTGCCGCCCAGTGCCAGGTTCTGGGAACGCAGGTACTCGATATCACGCATGAAGCCGAAGGTACGGGCACGGCTGATCTCTTTCACGAAGGAGCTGCCGGAGAAGTCCAGCACGCAACGCTGGTTGCGGCCTTCAAACACCGGATGCTGGAAATCGATCTCGAGATCCATCTTGAAGCCGTTGCGATAGGGGTGGAATTCCGCCCACTTGTCGCCGTCTTCAACCCGGATGCTCTGCTTGATCCGCACGAACTGCTTGGGTGCGTTCTGTTCACGAATACCCACTTCCTGCAGCAGATAGATGAACGGATGCGCACTGCCGTCCATTACCGGGATCTCGGGGGCATCAACCTCGACATAGAGGTTGTCGATGCCCATCCCGGCCAGAGCGGCAGACAGATGTTCGATGGTCGACACGCGAACACCGGCTTCGTTCACCAGAGCGGTACAAAGCACGGTATCACGCACCTGATCGGCGTTGGCTGGCAGCGCGACCACAGGATTCAGATCGGTACGCAAGTAAACGATCCCTGTGTTAACAGGCGCCGGACGGAACGTCATAGTGACTTTCCGGCCCGAATGCAGGCCCACACCGGTGGCCTGGACACTCGTTTTCAAGGTTCTTTGTCTAATCATGGGCGTATCCGCTTTAACAGCTCAAATTCCTGACCAGATGGTCGTTGCCGGGCCATCTTAGCACAATCCTTAAGCAACAAACAAACCAGAGCCATCAGAGGCTTAGTCTGCCTGCTTGCGCAGGAACGCAGGAATATCGAGATAATCCGGTTCGCGACGAGCTTGCGGCTCGGCGTTCACCACCTTGGCCGGGGCCTCTTCCATCACGCGAGACTGCAGGGCTTCGCTGATCAGGGGCTGACGGGCCGGACGCTCTTGAACCATGTTGTTCTTGACCAGAGTGATGTCGGGCTTGCGCTCGGCACCGATACCGGTCGCCACTACGGTAACGCGCAGTTCGTCGTGCATTTCCGGGTCGATTACGGTACCCACCACCACGGTAGCGTTCTCGGACGCGAAGGCCTTGACCGCGTTACCCACGGTCTCGAACTCTTCGATGGTCATGTCCATGCCAGCAGTGATGTTGACCAGGATGCCGCGGGCACCGGCCAGATCCACGTCTTCCAGCAGCGGGCTGGAGATGGCCTTCTCGGCCGCTTCTTCGGCACGATCGTCACCTGAGGCGGAACCGGTACCCATCATGGCGGTACCCATCTCGCGCATCACGGTACGCACGTCCGCGAAGTCGACGTTGATCAAACCCGGGCGGGTGATCAGCTCGGCGATGCCCTGTACTGCACCCAGCAGCACGTCGTTGGCCGCCTTGAAGGCGTCCAGCAGGGAGATGCCGCGACCCAGCACCTTCAGCAACTTGTCGTTGGGGATGGTTATCAGGGAGTCGACGTTCTTGGAGAGCTCTTCGATGCCGTGAGCGGCGAAGCCCATTCGCTTCTTCCCTTCGAAGGAGAACGGCTTGGTCACGACGGCAACGGTCAGGATACCCATCTCGCGGGCCACTTCGGCCACGATCGGGGCAGCGCCGGTGCCGGTACCACCACCCATGCCGGCAGCGATGAACACCATGTCGGAACCGGTCAGCAGCTCGCGCAGCGCTTCCCTGTCTTCCATGGCGGCGTCACGACCCACTTCCGGGTTGGCCCCGGCACCCAGACCCTTGGTGATGCCACCGCCGATCTGCAGGGTGGTATTGGCGCTGGAGTTACGCAGTGCCTGGGCGTCGGTGTTCACGGTGATGAACTCGACACCTTCGATGTTTTGACGAACCATGTGCTCGACTGCGTTGCCGCCGCCGCCACCCACACCTATCACCTTGATGACGGCTTCGTCAGTGTGGCTATCCATAAATTCAAACATGTTGTCTCTCCGCTTTATTTGCCTGACTCAGCAAAATCTTTAGAACTCGCCACGCAACCAGTTGCTGACCCGTTTGACCAGCCCACCTACGCTTGCCTTGGCGGCATATTCCTTGTTACTGCCGGTGGATTGGTTGGTGCGGCCGTACTGCAACAACCCGACCGCAGTCGAGTACACCGGTGCCTGTACGTAGTCACTCAATCCCCGGATATTCATGGGCTCGCCCACCCGGACCTGGCTCTGGAAGATCTGCTCTGCGCACTCCACAATGCCTTCGATCTGGGCCGCGCCACCGGTCAAGACCACACCGGCGGCCAGCTGATGCTTGACCCCCTGTGCCTTCAATTCGCTCTGCACCCGCACCAGCTCGTCATTCACCATGGAGAGCAACTCGGTGTAACGGGGTTCAATCACTTCCGCCAGTGTCTGCCGTTGCAGGCTGCGCGCCGGGCGACCGCCGACACTGGGCACTTCGATATTGTCTTCCTTGCTGACCAGGCGGCCGAGGGCGCAGCCGTAGCGCACCTTGATCGCCTCCGCATCCAGCGGCGGCGTGCCGAAGGCATAGGCGATGTCGCTGGTCACCGTGCTGCCCGCATAGGGAATCACCTTGGTGTGGCGCAAGGCGCCGCCGGTAAAGAGCGACATGTCCATGGTGCCGCCACCGATGTCCACCACGCAGACACCCAGCTCCTTCTCGTCTTCGGTCAGCACGGCGTAGCTGGAGGCCAGGGCGGAGAAGATCAGCTGATCCACCCGCAGACCCACCTTCTCCACACACTTCTCGATGTTGCGCGCCATGTCGTTGTGGCAGGTGATGAGATGCACCTTGGCTGCCATCCGCACGCCGGAGAGGCCGACCGGGTTCTTGATCCCTTCCTGATAGTCGATGGCGAACTCCTGGGGCAGCACGTGCAGCACCCGGAGCTCGTCAGACAACCGCACCGACTTGGCGGTGTGGATGACGTTGTCCACATCCTCCTGGGTCACCTCTTCGTCGGAGATGGGCACCATGCCGGTCTCGTTGCGGCAATCGATGTGCTTGCCGGACAGCCCCAGATAGACGGAACTGATCTGGCAATCTGCCATCATCTCGGCCTCTTCCACCGCGCGGCGCAGGGACTTGACCACGGAGTCGAGGTCATTGACCCCGCCCTTCTCCATACCGCGAGAAGCGTGGCTGCCCATGCCGATGACATTGAGTTCGCCATCAGGCAATACTTCGCCAACCAGTACCGCCACCTTGGTCGTGCCGATATCCAGTCCGACAATCAAATTTCTATCTGCGGTGTTGGTCATTCACTTTCTCTTCGCTTTTCTTCCAGCCAACTGCCATCCCGGTGTCGTATCGAAGATCCACGTAAGCAACCCGCTCACGGGGCTCGATGACCGGAAAGGCATCGATAAACCGCTGCAGACGAAGCGCGATATCCGAGCGCCCCACAAACAGCTGAATGTTGCCATCCAGGGTCAGTTCCCAGGCATGGCGGGGGGTCAGATTCACCCCCAGCAACTTGTATCCCTTGGCCGCCAGCAGCGTTTCGTACTGATGGCTGGCTTCCAGCACCTTGGCGGCCTGATCATCGGGCCCGGACAACTGCATCAGGGGCTTCTTCATCCTGTCCGGGGCACTGAACACCTCACCCTTGGTGTTGACGAAGCGGTTGCCGTTCCAGCGAGCCGCCACATCCTGTTCCGTGAGATAGACCTTGATCTTGTTCGGCCACTTCTTTCGTACCGAGACCTGGGCCACCCAGGGCAGCGCGTTCAGACGCGCCTGCAATTCGTTCACATCCAGCTCGAAGAAGTTGCGAAGTTCGGCACCATCCAGCACGGCAGCACGCAACTCATCGGCCTTCAAATATTCGTGTTGCCCCTGCAGCAACAGCTCGCTCATGGGCAACCGACTGGCATCCGTCAGCCAGTCTTTAACATCCAGCGCAGTCTGGTAGAGCCCCCACATGACCAGGATGAAAAATGCCACCCCGGCGATGAAGCCCCCCTTGGTGCGCCCTTGTGCCCTTGCCTCCACCCGATCGATCCCCGTAAAACGCGCCATGCCGGCCACTTGCAGACCGGTTCGCCATTATATAGGCCTCGGCTTGGCGGTCAAAATACTCATTGGGCCCTCAGGCACCGGATTTCATGCTATCCACGCTCAATTTCATCTCGCCGAGACGACGGGCCAGCGCACCGACGTTACCCGCCCCCTGGGTCAATACCAGATCCCCCTCGCCAATCAGGTCGGCCAGCACCGCGGGCACATCGTCCGGCGTTGCGACAAAGATGGGCTCCAGGGTGCCGCGGGAGCGGATGGAACGGCACAGGGCACGACCATCGGCACCGGGAATGGGCTCCTCACCGGCGGCATAGACCTCCAGCATCACCAGCACGTCCACCTTGGAAAGCACATCCGCGAAATCTTCGTAGAGATCCCGGGTCCGGCTGTAGCGGTGCGGCTGGAACACCATCACCAGTCGCTTCTCGGGCCAGCCGGCGCGAGCGGCGTTGATGGTCACCTTCACTTCGCTCGGGTGATGACCGTAATCGTCCACCAGCATGGCCTTGCCACGGCCGGTTTCAAACTCGCCATATTGCTGGAAGCGGCGCCCCACCCCTTCAAACTTGGAAAGTGCCTGGATGATGGCCTCGTCGCCGATGCCGTCTTCGGTTGCCACCGCAATGGCGGCGGCGGCGTTGAGGGCGTTGTGGATGCCCGGCAGATTCAGGGTCACCTCCAGCTCACCCGCCCCTGCACGGCGCACCCGGAAACTGCTGCGATTGCTGGTCTGCACGAAGTCCAGCACCTGCACATCGGCATCATCGCTCAGACCGTAGGTGAGGGTGGGACGGGCGATCTCCGGCAGCATGGCGCGGATCACGGGGTCATCCACGCACACCACGGCCAGGCCGTAGAACGGCAGGTTGTGCAGGAAATCGATGAAGGTGGCCTTCAACCTGGAGAAATCGCCACCATAGGTGTCCATGTGATCCGCTTCGATATTGGTCACGATGGAGACCATGGGTTGCAGATGCAGGAAGGAGGCGTCGCTCTCGTCCGCCTCGGCAATCAGATAACGGCTGCTGCCCAGGCGGGCATTGGTGCCGGCGCTGTTGAGCAGACCGCCGATGACGAAGGTGGGGTCGCGATCCGCCTCGGCATAGATGCTCGCCACCAGACTGGTGGTGGTGGTCTTGCCGTGGGTCCCAGCAATGGCGATGCCGTGACGGAAGCGCATCAGTTCCGCCAGCATTTCGGCGCGGCGCACCACGGGAATACGCAGTTCGCGGGCAGCCAGCAGCTCGGGGTTGTCCTGCTTGATGGCGGTGGAAACCACCACTACGCTGGCACCGTCCACATGCTCGGCACTGTGACCGACAAAAATGTGTGCGCCCAAAGAGGCCAAGCGTTCGGTCACCCCGTTGCGGGCCAGATCCGAGCCGGTCACCTGATACCCTTCATTGGCAAGCACTTCCGCAATACCGCCCATACCGGCGCCACCGATGCCGATGAAGTGGATGCGACGCACGCGGCGCATTTCGGGGATAACGGTACGCAGTTTTGCCAGTTCAACCTTGGTCATAGTTCTTTCTCAATTCGCGGCCACAGGCCATTTTCATTCGGCGACATTCATCAGTTCGAAGACAGAAGCGGGGCCTTGGCGGCACATCTTGGCCTTCCATCTCGTTTGGCTCAGCCGGTGGCGAGCCGTTTGCACTCATCGGCAACCCGTTCGGCAGCATCGATGATGGCGACCCGGCGCGCGGCCTGGGCCATGTTCAACAGAGTTTCCCTGCGCCCGGCGAGCCAGGAGAGGCGTGACGCCAGAGCGGCCGGCGTCAGCTCGGACTGGGGCAGGAACTCGGCCGCACCGCCGTCGACCAGGGTCAGGGCGTTGCGGGTCTGGTGATCGTCCACCGCATGGGGCAGGGGCACGAAGATGGCGGCCACACCTGCGGCGGCCACTTCGGAGACGGTCAATGCGCCGGCGCGGCACACCACCAGGTCAGCCCAGGCATAGGCATCCGCCATGTCCTTGATAAATTCACTCACCTCGGCCTCGACCCCCAGCCCGGCATAGGAGGCAGCCACGGCCTCCCCGTTGCCCTTGCCGCACTGGTGACGCACCTCGATGGGCACACCGGCAGCTGCAACCGCAGGAGGCACCTGCTCGTTGAGGACCCGGGCCCCCAGGCTGCCACCGACCACAAGCAGGCGCAGAGGATCGCTGCTGCTGCGCAGTTGGGGATCCGGCAGCGCCACCACCTCGGGGCGCACCGGGTTGCCCACCACGGCGGTGCGGGCATTGGGGGCGAAGGCACCGGGGAAGGCCATCAGTACCCGCCTGGCGATACGGGCCAGCAGCTTGTTGGTCAGGCCGGCGGCG
Source organism: Aeromonas sp. s1(2024) (assembly GCF_040908005.1). NCBI lineage: Bacteria > Pseudomonadati > Pseudomonadota > Gammaproteobacteria > Aeromonadales > Aeromonadaceae > Aeromonas > Aeromonas sp. s1(2024). Next base: position 29,124 of record NZ_JBFOCW010000083.1, read on the forward strand.
GCATTCTGCTCGTGCAGCAGCAGTGGAATGCCGGACAGCCAGGCGGCCACGCCACCCGGGCCGGAGGCGAAGCCCCCCATGCCCAGCACCACATCGGGCTGGATGGTCTTGAGCACCTGGCGGGCTTGCAGCACGGATTTGATGACACGGTAGGGCGCCGCGAGCAGACGCTTGATGCCGTTGCCACGCACCCCCTGGATGTCGATGAAGGAGATGGGATAACCATGGGCAGGCACCAGCTCCGCCTCCATCCGGTCGGCAGTGCCGAGCCAGTGGATGGTCCAGCCCTGGGCCTTGAGGCGATCGGCGACGGCCAGGCCGGGGAACACATGGCCCCCGGTACCACCCGCCATCACCAGTAACGTCTTGCTCACACAACCTCCCGCACGCGCGCCTGGGCACTCGCCTGGCGCAACTCGAAATCGATACGAATCAACATGCTCACCGCCACCATCATGATGATGAGACTGGAGCCGCCATAACTGACCAGCGGCAGGGTCAGCCCCTTGGTAGGCATCATGCCGCTGGCGGCACCGACGTTGACGAAAGTCTGGAAGCTGAACCAGATGCCGATGCCGATGGCCAGATAACCTTCATAGAGCCGCTCGGCCACCAGCGCCTGGTGACCCAGCTTGAGCGCCTTCACCGCCAGCGCAAAAATCAGGAAGAGTGCGCCAAGCACCCCCACGTAGCCCAGCTCTTCGCCCAGAATGGCGAACACGAAGTCGGTGTGGGCTTCCGGCAGGTACTCCATCTTCTGGATGGAGTTGCCGAGCCCCTCGCCAAACCAGCTCCCCCGACCAAAGGCCATCAGGGACTGGGTCAGCTGATAGCCGCTGCCAAAGGGATCGGCCCAGGGGTCGAGGAAGGAGGTCACCCGCCGCATCCGGTAGGGCTCCGCGATGATCAGGGTCACAACGGCGCTCACACCCACCAGGATGAGACCGATGAACTGCACCAGCCGGGCACCGGCCAGGAACAGCATCCCGAGGGAGGTGACGAACATCACTACCACTGACCCGAGATCCGGCTGGGCCAGCAGCAGGATGGCCACCACGAACAGCACCGCCATGGGTTTCATGAAACCGATGAAGCGTTCGCGCACCTCGCTCTGGCGGCGCACCAGATAGCCTGCCAGATAGACGAACAGCGCCAGCTTGCCGAACTCGGCCGGCTGCAGGTTGAAGGGGCCCAGCGGCAGCCAGCGTACCGAGCCGTTGACGCTGCGCCCCACCAGCAACACCATCACCAGCAGCACGATGGCCAGCAGCAACATGGGGCCGTTGTAGTGCTGCCAGCGTGCCATGGGCACCTGCAACACGAACCAGGAGATACCCAGCGCCATCACGAGGAACATGCCGTGGCGCTTCACGAACATGAAGGGATCGTTGTTGATGGCGATCCCCTCAGGAATGGAAGCGGACGCCACTATTACCAGCCCGACGCCCATCAGGGCGAGGGCCAGTACCACCAGTTGCCGATCGTAAAGACCGGCGGGGCGTGCCGGTAGCAACCAGCGCTGCAAGAATCCCGCAACCATGCGCAGGGCGTTCATAAGCCCATCACCAGTTCGGTGAAGCGATCGCCGCGCGCTTCAAAGGATTTGAACTGATCCAGGCTCGCGCAGGCCGGCGCCAGCAGCACCCAGTCACCAGGCCTGGCGTCGGTCGCCGCCTTGGCGACAGCAGCGTCAAGATCGGCAACCCGCTCGGTCTGTTCGCCCAGGGCCAGCAGCACCTCGGCATCCTGACCAAAACAATACATGTGATCGATCTGGCTGCCGAGCAGCGCCTGCACCGGGCCGAAGTCCTGCCCCTTGCCCTGGCCACCGGCCAGCAGCAGCAGGCGGCCCTTGACCGCTTCACGCACCCCGGCCACGGCGGCCAGGGTCGCCCCCACGTTGGTGGCCTTGGAGTCGTTGATCCAGCGCACCCCATTTACCTCCCGCACGAAGCGGGCACGGTGAGGCAGGCCTTCAAAGCGGCGCAGCACGGCAAGTTGTGCCTCGCGGGGAATGCCCACCGCATCGCACAGGGCCATGGCCGCTAGGGCATTGGCCTGGTTGTGGGCACCCACTATCTTCATCTCGTCCACCGCCAGGAGCGGCTCACCGTGCAAAGTCAGCCAGTGACGGCCCTCCAGCTCGCAGCGACCGTAGCCGTTGCAGTCGAGGCCGAAACTCTGCCACACCTGACCCACATCGGGCAGGGTCTGGGGATCGTCGCGATTGATCAGGATGTGCTGGGAGTGCTGATGGATCTCCATCTTGGCGGCGCGGTAATCCGCCATGCCGGTATAGCGATCCATATGATCTTCACTGAGGTTCAAGACCACGGAGGCGGCGGCCCGCAGGCTGTAGGTGGTCTCCAGCTGGAAGCTGGAGAGCTCCAGCACGCAGAGATCCATGGGCTGCTTGAGGAGCGACAGCGCCGGGGTGCCGATATTGCCCCCCACACCGACCTTGAGCCCCGCCTCGGCGATCATCTCACCCACTAGCGTGGTGACCGTGCTCTTGCCGTTGGAACCGGTAATGGCGATGACGGGCGTCTGGGTTTCACGCACGAACAGTTCGATGTCACCGACGATGCGCACCCCGAACTCGGCGGCGGCCTTCAACTCCGGAGTCGCCAGGGCGATGCCCGGGCTCGCCACTATCATGTGCGCCTGCTTGAGCCGCTCCGCGTCCAGCCCGTGGATGAGCTCCACCTCGGGGGGAAGCTCGTCCTTGCCCGGCGGGTTGGCACGGGTGTCCATCACCAGCGGCGTGACGCCGCGGTCGAGGAAGTAATCGACGCAGGAGAGTCCGGTTTTGCCGAGTCCGATGATGATGACCATGGCTTACCTCACCTTCAGGGTGGCGAGGCCAAGCAGCACCAGCATGAGGGTGATGATCCAGAAGCGCACGATGACGCGCGGCTCCGGCCAGCCCTTCTTCTCATAGTGGTGATGGATGGGGGCCATGCGGAAGATCCGCACGCCGCGCAGTTTGTAGGATCCGACCTGCAGGATCACCGAGACGGTCTCCATCACGAAGACGCCCCCCATGATCACCAGCAGGAACTCCTGGCGCACCAGCACCGCGATGGTACCGAGCGCGCCGCCCAGGGCCAGGGAACCCACGTCCCCCATGAAGACCTGGGCCGGGTAGGTGTTGAACCAGAGGAAGCCCAGGCCCGCGCCCACGATGGCGGTACAGACGATCACCAGTTCGGAGGTGTAGGGCACGTAGGGAATGTGCAGGTAGTTCGCGAAGTTGACGTTGCCGGTCGCCCAGGCGATCAGGGCGAAGCCCCCCGCCACCATCACGGTGGGCATGATGGCGAGGCCATCCAGGCCATCGGTCAGGTTGACCGCGTTGGAGGTACCAACGATGACGAAGTAGGTCAGCAGGATGAACATCAGGCCGAGCTGGGGCATCACATCCTTGAGGAAGGGCACCACCAGCTGGGTCTGGCCATCGTGGGTGGCCGTGGCGTAGAGGAAGACCGCTACCCCCAGCGCGACCGCGGACTGCCAGAAGTACTTCCAGCGGGCGATGAGGCCGTCGGTGTTCTTGCGCACCACCTTGAGATAGTCATCGGCAAAACCGATGGCGCCATAGGCCCCCAGCACGAACAGCACCAGCCAGACATAGGGGTTGTCGAGGCGGCACCAGAGCAGCACAGAAGTGAAGATGGCGGCAATGATCATCAGGCCGCCCATGGTCGGGGTGCCCTTCTTGCTGAGGTGGGACTCGGGACCGTCGTTGCGGATCACCTGGCCGAACTTCATGATCTGCAGGCGACGGATGAGGCGCGGCCCCATCCAGAGCGCCACCACCAGACCGGTGATGATCGACAGGATGGCGCGAAACGTCAGGTAGGAGAAGACGTTGAAGAAGGTGAAGTGCGGGGTGAGCAGTTCCGCCAGCCAGACTAGCATGTGGCTGACTCCTGATGGCCCTTGACCATCTCGACGATATCTTCCATGCGGGAGCCACGGGCGCCCTTGACCAGAACCGAAATTTCCTGATGTGTCTTTATCATTTGCGCAAGCACTTCAAACAACGACGCCTTGTTATCGAAATGTCGGCCAGCCGCGGCATCTGCGGTGTGGCGACTCTGTTCCCCTACGGTCAGCACGGCATCGAGGCCCTGCTCACGGGCGTGGTGTCCGACCCGGGCATGCTGCGCGGCGGACTCCTCACCCAACTCTTTCATGTCACCGAATACCAGCACCTTGTAGCCGTTCATGGCGGTCAGGGCATCGATACCCGCCAGCACGGACTCCACGCTGGCGTTGTAGGTGTCATCCACCAGAGTGAGGCCACCCCAGCGTTGCACGCAGAAACGGCCCTTGACCGGCGCCATCTGCTCCAGTCCCGCCTTGACGGACGCAAGCGATGCGCCCAGGGCCAGGGTACCGGCGGCAGCAGCCAGGGCGTTGGCCACGTTGTGGCGACCCGGAATGGCCAGGGTCAGGTTCACCTCTCCCTGGGGCGTCACCATCACGAACCCGGCACAACCCTGCTCGTTGAGCACGATGTCGCGGGCGTGGAACGGCTGACGCTGATCCTCAAGGGAGAAGGCGCACTGGATGCCCTTTTCACGCCACTTCGGCCAGAACTCGTTGTCGGCATTGACGATGGCGGTGCCGCCCTCGCCTAGCCCTTCGAAGATTTCGCTCTTGGCATGGAACACCCCTTCCAGGGAGCCAAAGCCTTCCAGGTGCGCGGCAGCGACGTTGTTGATGATGGCGGCGTCGGGTCTGGCGAGCGACGTGGTCCAGGCGATCTCGCCCGGGTGGTTGGCTCCCAGCTCCATCACCGCGAACTGGTGTTGCGGCTCGAGGCGCAGCAGGGTCAGCGGCACCCCCACCTCGTTGTTGAAGTTGCCGGCGGTGGCCAGCACCTCCCCTTCACAGCGCAGGATGGCCGTCGCCATCTCCTTCACCGTGGTTTTGCCACAGCTGCCTGTGATGGCGAGCACTTTCGGATTGATGCGCTCGCGCACCAGCCTGCCCAGACGCCCAAGCCCCTTGAGGGTGTCGCCCACCACCAGTTGTGGAATGGCCAGCGGCAATTCGCGCTCCACCAGCAGGGCACTGGCGCCGGCGGCAACCGCTTGGTCGCAGAAATCGTGGGCGTCGAAACGCTCGCCGCGCAGGGCCACGAACAGCGCCCCCGCGCCCAGGGTACGGGTGTCGGTGCTGACCGCCGTGATCTCATGGTCGCCCCCGATCAGACGGGCATCGAGCACCTGCGCCAGGTCGGCAAGCCTGAGGGTCATCATTTGAATGACTCCATTAATGTGTGCAAGGCGGCTGCGACGGTTTCCCGATCGCTGTAGTGCCGCTTGTCGGTTCCAATGATCTGATAATCCTCGTGGCCTTTGCCAGCCACCAGGATGATGTCCTCTTTGCTCGCTTGACTCAGTGCCAGCTGGATTGCCTTGGTCCTGTCGTGCTCAATCTGCACGGCGCCGGGATCGCGAAGCCCCGCCACCATGTCGGCCATGATCCGGGCCGGCTCCTCGGTACGGGGATTGTCGTCGGTCAGGATCACGCAGTCCGCATGCTGCTCCGCCATGGCAGCCATCATGGGACGCTTGCCGCGATCCCTGTCGCCGCCGCATCCCACCAGGCACCAGAGCCGGCCGTGACAGTGCACCCGCAGGGCCTGCAATGCCTTCTCCAGCGCATCCGGGGTGTGGGCGTAATCGACCACGGCGAGCGGCGCATCGCCACCGCCGAAGCACTCCATGCGACCGGTCACCGGTTGCAGTCTGGGAGCCGTCGCCAGCAGGTCATCGAAGTCGTAGCCGAGCACCAGCATGGCGCCCATGGCGCCCAGCACGTTGCTGACGTTGAAGCGGCCGAGCAAGGGGGCGGATAATACACCATTCCCCCAGCTGGAGTTAATGCGCGTATCAAAACCTTGTTGGTGGAAATGGGGATCCTGCGCCGTCAGTTGTCGTCCGGCATGGTTTTCAATCGGACCATGAACCCCGAAGGCCACCGCACCGGGATAGGTCGCCAGCCATTGCCGTCCCAGATGGTCATCGGCGTTGATGACGGCGCAAGGCTCATCCACCAGCTTCAGCAACTCCTCCTTGGCGGCGGCATAGGCCTCCATGGTGCCGTGATAGTCCAGATGATCCCGGCTCAGGTTGGTGAAGACTGCCGCGGCAAACGGCAGGGCCGCCACGCGATGCTGCACCAGACCGTGGCTGGAGACCTCCATCGCCACCAGATCGGCCCCCTGCTGCTGCAAGGCGGCCAGATTGGCCTGCACCTGGACCGCGCTGCCGGTGGTGTTCTCTGCTTCGATGAGCTCGCCAAACAGACCGTTGCCTATGGTGCCCATGACCCCGGCCTTGCCCCCCAGCAGGGTGCGCCAGTTGGCCACCAGCAGGGCCGTGGTGCTCTTGCCGTTGGTGCCCGTGATGCCCACCAGTTGCAGCTTTTGCGCAGGGTGACCGTAGAAATGACCGGCCAGCTCGGAGAGACGAGCGGGAAGATCCCTCATGCCGATGCAGGGGATCTGGGTCGCCGGAGGGACGAATTCTCCGTCCTCCTCAAACAGCACGGCGGTCGCTCCCTGAGCCACCGCCTGTTCGATGAAGCGCCTGCCATCCACCTGATGGCCACGAATCGCCACGAAGAGCGAGCCGGGACCGACCCGCCGGCTGTCGAGCTGGAGATCGTTGAGGGAAAGCGCCGGGGCATCGATGCCGAAGCGGCTCATCAGTTGATCAAGTGTGCGGGGCGGCATGGGAAGCCTCCGAAAATGCGGGAATGCGGGCGCTCGTACACGCCATGGAAAACGCCCCGACAGCAGCGGGGCCGATGGAAAAAACCGGATGCCCGTCAAGTACGCGGTGCGCCATTGTTGGCCTCCGTGCGGGCAAGCTTGGCGGGTACCTCGGGCGGGATCGCATCGGGACGGATGTTGAAGAGCTGCAACACGCCTCCCATGGCCTCCGCAAAGGGCGGGGTCGCCACGGCACCGCCGTAGTAGGCATCCCCCTTGGGCTCGTTGATCACCACCACCATGACGAAACGGGGATTGCTGGCTGGCGCGAAACCGGCAAACCAGGCCATGTAGTCCTTGCCATAGCCCCCAGCCACGGCCACCTTGGCGGTACCACTCTTGCCACCGACCCGATAACCGGGGATCTGGGCCTTGGGAATGGCATTGCTGACCACGTACTCCAGCGCCTGCAACATGGCTGCGGCGTTGTTGTGATCGATGACCTGCTCACCCTTGGGCGGCTTGGTCACCTTGATGATGGAGAGCGGAACCCGCTTGCCCTTGTTGGCCAGGGTGGCGTAGGCGGAGGCCAGCTGCAGCGGGGTCACTCGCAGACCATAACCGAACGACAGGGTGGCTCGCTCGATGTCGGACCAGCGGCGACGCTGGGGCAGCATGCCGCTGCTCTCCCCCATCAGGCCGCTGCCGGTGTCCATGCCGAAGCCCACCATGCTCAGGGTGTTGATCATCTCCTGGGCCGGCATCCGCAGCGCGATGCGCGACATGCCGATGTTGGAGGAGTAGCGCAGGATGTCGTACAGGTTGGTCGCCTTGTGGATACTCACGTCACGGATCTGCTTGGCCCCGATGAAGAGGGGGCCGCCCGGGATGAAGTCCTTCCAGCTGGTGACACCGGCTTGCAAGGCACTAAGCAAAATCAATGGCTTGACCGTGGAGCCCGGCTCATAGGTATCGGTCACCACCCGGTTTCGCACCCGGAAACTCTGGTACTGACCGCGGTTGTTCGGGTTGTAGGAGGGGGTGTTGACCATGGCGAGCACCTCGCCGGTCTTCACATCCAACATCACCATGGAGCCGGAGGTGGCCTTGTTCTCGTCGGTAGCCCGTTTGAGGGCGCGATAGGCCAGCGCCTGCACCCGCTGATCGATGCTCAGTTGCAGATCGTTGGCGTGCTTGCCCTCTTTCACCAGGCCTAGGCGCTCGATGACGCGGCCCTGCCTGTCCTTGCGCACTCGCATCTCGCCAGGGGTTGCGGTCAGCCACTCGTTGTAGCTGCGCTCAATCCCCTCGATGCCGCTGCCATCGATGTTGGTCACCCCCACCAGGTGGGAGCTTATCTCGCCGGTCGGGTAGAAACGGCGCGCCTCGGGGCGCAGATAGATGCCCCCCAGCTTCAACCCCTTGATGTACTCGGCCACCGCAGGCGTCACCTGCCGCTGCAGATAGACGAAGCGCTTGCTCGGGTTGGCGATGCGATGCTTGAGGGTGTTGATGTCGAGCTTGAGCACGGCGGAGAGTGCCAGCCAGGCACGCTCGTTGTGGATGGCACCGGACTCATGCACCGTCTTGGGATCAGCCCAGACCGCTTCGACCGGTACGGATACCGCCAACTGTTCGCCATTGCGGTCCGTGATCATGCCGCGCACCGCCTGGGTGGAGGTGGTGCGCAGGGAGCGCATGTCCCCCTCCTGGCGCAGTCTGTCAGGATCGATCACCTGGATCCAGGCCAGCCGCAGGATCAGCCCCGCAAACGCGATGCCGATGAAGAAAACCAGGGTACGAAAGCGCCACGGGTAGAGTGAGGGTGCTTTCGCCTTGGCTTTGTCCTTTGCCGGAGCCTTGGTGGCGGCCTTGCGTGTCATGGTTGTGTAATTACCTTTTCAGTGGTCACCAGGGGACGAGCCATCTGCAACTTGTCCATGGCCAGACTCGCCACCCGGGAGTGCTCAGCCAGTGTGCCCTGTTCCAGCAAGAGGTGGCGCCACTCGATGTTGAGCCTGTCCTCCTCCGCCATCAGATCGTTCTGCTTGGCCGTCAGACCCCGGGTCATGTTGGTCACCAGGATCACCGCAAAGGCGGTGACCAGCACGGCGACGGTCAACAGGACCTGCAACTTGTGGCGCCAGAGATCCGCAACGATCTCCCTGGCGAGGTGAACGCGCACATCGCTCATCGTTTACTCCGCAAGACGCTCTGCGACCCGCAGCACCGAGCTGCGGGACCGGGTGTTTTCATTGACCTCGTGGTCGGAAGGCTTGAGCGCCTTGCCGATCGACTTCAGCTTGCGACCACCGGCAAGCTGGGCTTCGGTCAGGGGGATGCCGTGGGGTACTTCCGGACCTTTCTCATGCTTGCGAATAAAATGCTTCACCAGCCGATCTTCCAGAGAGTGGAAGCTGATGACGGAGAGACGACCGTGAGGAGCCAGCACGTCCAGCGCGCCGTTGAGGGCGGTTTCAATTTCGTCCAGCTCGCTGTTGATATAGATGCGGATGGCCTGGAAGCTGCGGGTCGCCGCGTGCTTGCCCTTCTCCTTGCTCGGGTTGACCCGGGCAATCATCTCCGCCAGCTGGCGGGTGCGCACATAGGGCTCTGTCACCCGATCATGCACGATGGCGCGAGCAATCTTCTTGGCGAAGCGCTCCTCACCGAAGGTTTTCAGCACCCAGGCGATGTCGTCCACATCGGCACGGGCCAGCCACTCGGCGGCGCTCTGACCGGAGGTGGGATCCATCCTCATGTCGAGCGGGCCGTCCTTCATGAAGCTGAAGCCACGTTCGGCATCGTCAAGCTGGGGGGAGGAGACACCGAGATCCAGCAGGAAGCCATCGACCTTGCCCAGCAGGCCGCGCTCGGTCAGATAACGGGTGATGCCGGAGAAGGGACCGTGCACGATCTCGAAACGGGGATCCTGGATCTTGGCCGCCTCGGCAATGGCCTGGGGATCCCGGTCGATGGCGATCAGACGGCCGTTCGGGCCCAGATGCTGGAGAATGAGACGAGAGTGACCACCCCGGCCAAAGGTACCGTCGACGTAGATACCGTCCGGCTTGATGGCCAGCCCTTCGACGGCTTCGTGCAACAGCACTGTGATGTGTTCAGCGGCTTGGGTCATTTATAAAGAAAAATCCTGTAGTCGTGGTGAACTTGCCCAGTCGTCCTCGGGCAGGCCCAGGATGTCGTCGTTGATCTGTTGTTGCCAGCGGGCTTCATCCCACAGCTCGAATTTGTTGAGCTGGCCCACCAGCATGACTTTCTTGTCCAGCCCAGCATGGCTGCGCAGCGGCTGGCTGAGCAGCAGACGGCCATTGCCATCCAGTTCGCATTCGGCCGCGTGGCCGAGCAGCAGACGCTGCAGGCGGCGTTCTGCCGGGTTGGTGCTGGAAAGGGTCTTCAGCTTGCGCTCCACCTCTTCCCATTCATTCAGGGGATAAAGCAGCAGACAGGGATGGGCGATGTCGATGGTGCAGACCAGCTGGCCGTCGCACTCGTCGCGCAGCCAATCACGAAATTTGGTCGGAATCGCCAACCGCCCCTTGCTGTCCAGGCTGATGGCGTGAGCGCCACGCAACAAATTGCAGTCCCCGAAGGTGAGTTATGGGGGCTAGATGCCCAATAAAACCACTTTGATCCACTTTTCTCCACCATGAAGTTTAAGGACGAGCAAGGGGCTTTTCAAGCAAGGATCTCGGGCATGGGGAACATATTGACGCAGCGTGATGGGACTACCGATTAAATGAATTGATTTTCCACAAGTTATTTGTGTTACCCGCAACTCGATTAATTTTCAGCAATTAAAAAACTGACAAATTGCACGAATAAACATCAGCCATGCAGGCCGCGCTTCTCCAGCGCCATCACGATATTCAGAACATGGAAAAATTCCACATAACAGATTGATATAAAATACATTTGTTAAACATAGCTAGCCCAACAGTAAATATCACGAGTCAACCGAGGCAGTACTTTATGGTTAATAAAAAGAGCCTTGCGATAAATCGCAAGGCTCTTCAGGAAAGAGGTCGGAGTCGGCCTGTAAGCCGGGTTCTGTACCGGGTTGCCCCGGGTAGCAATCATTCCTCTAGGCCAGCAATCGCTCGCTGGCTCAAGCAACCTACCCGCCCCCAACGCGGGCCGCGCCAATAGGGGCCTATTTGGTCTTGCTTCGGGTGGAGTTTACCGTGCCACGAACTGTTGCCAGTCGCGCGGTGCGCTCTTACCGCACCCTTTCACCCTTACCTGATCCCTTGCGGGCCATCGGCGGTCTGCTCTCTGTTGCACTGGTCGTAGGCTCGCGCCCCCCAGGCGTTACCTGGCACCCTGCCCTGTGAAGCCCGGACTTTCCTCCCCTCCGCCCGTCTGTCCCGAGGGACACAACGACGAAGCAGCGATTGCCCAGCCAACTCCGAGGCGCGGATTATAGCCTCGCGAGACGGACGGGGTAAACCGTCAATTCCGGTTTACGGCAATTAATAGTGCTCGAGGCCGTATTTGTAGAGGGCGTTCTTCTTCACCCCGTGGATCTCGGCGGTGAGGGCTGCAGCCTTCTTGAGGGGCAGCTCGCTGACCAGCAGGCCCAGGGTGCGGATCGCCTCCGCAGGCAACTCGTCATCCACCTTGCTGGCACCGGCGACCACCAGCACGATCTCCCCGCGGCAACGGTTATCGTCCTCTCCGAGCCAGGCCAGCATCTCGGAGGCGGGCAGACCGTGGATGGACTCGAAGGTCTTGGTCAGCTCGCGGCACACCACCACCTGGCGCTCGCCAAGGATGCGAGCAATCGCTTCCACGGTATCCTGCACCCGGCGCGGCGATTCGTAGAACACCAGAGAGCGGGTGTCTTCGATGACAGCTTGCAGGCGATCATCCCGCCCCTTGGCCTTGGCCGGCAGGAAACCCTCGAAGGCGAAGCGGTCGGTGGGCAGCCCGGCGGCGGACAGCGCCGTGATGGCAGCGCAGGGACCGGGCAGCGGCACCACCTTGACCCCGGCTTCGCGACAACGGGTGACCAGGTGATAACCGGGGTCGCTGATGAGCGGCGTCCCCGCATCGGAGACCAGGGCCACGCTCTTGCCCTCCTTGATGCGGGCGATCAGCACATCCGCCTTTTGCTGCTCGTTGTGATCGTGCAGGGCAAAGGTCGGTACCGAGATCTGGTAGTGGCTGAGCAGGATCCCGGTATGCCGGGTATCCTCGGCGGCCACCAGATCGACGCTGCGCAGCACATCCAGTGCTCGCTGGGTGATGTCGGCCAGATTGCCGATCGGAGTGGGGACTATATACAGGGTTGGGATGTCACTCATGGGAGCTCCGAGTGTCCCGACAATTGTGTCGCCATATTGGCCCGTTTACACTATGGAGAATTTCAACACTGGTCGGGGAATGAACTTGAACCGGGTTATAAAGCAGCTAAGTGTATCACGACTCTTCGGCATCCTACTCGCGGCAGTCCTGCTCGCCGCCTGTGCGTCGGAGCCCAATCAATCTTCCGGACAACCCGGCATGCCGTCAGCCTTCTCGGATCTGACCAAGAATGCCCAGTGGTATCTGGAGCAGGTGGATCCCGCCAAACCGGCAGAGGCCTTCGTGTGGCAGATGATGGCGGCGCGCAGCTATCTGGCGCTCGGCCAGGCCAAACCGGCTGCCGCTCTGTATCAGCAGTTGCAGAAGCAGGCGAAGAGCCCGGTGCAGCAGGCGCAGTTGCAACTGCTGCAGGCACACCTGCTGCTCGCCCAGGGCAACGCCAACCAGGCGCTGATCCTGCTGGAAGGCAAGCCGGATGTGGTGCTGGATGCCGATACCCAGAAGGACTGGTACCGCCAGCGCGTGGTGCTGCAGCTCGACATCAACAACAAGTTTGGTGCGGCCAAGTCGCTGATCCTGCTGGAACCTTATCTGGCCAAGAATGAGCTGGCCACCAATCACCAGCAGATCTGGTCACTGCTGAAAAGCATGACCCCCTCCACCCTGCAGGCGCTCGAAGAGGAGCCAGCTCCCGATGTCACCACCGGCTGGCTGCGACTGGCGGCGCTGGTGAACGAGTTCGGGGCACAGCCGAGCCAGCTGGCCCGCCAGCTTGCCGGCTGGAAGCAGAGCTTCCCTAACCACCCTGCCCAGAGCGACATGCCGGCCGGCCTTGGGGATCTCGCTATCACGGACAACGGTTCGCTGCAGCAGATCGCCGTCTTCCTGCCGCTCTCCGGCAACCTGGAAGCCCAGGGCGCCGCCATCCGCAACGGCATGCTGATGTCCTACAAGGAAAATCAGAGCCAGTTCACCCTGAACTTCTACGATACCCAGGGCAAGGCGATGGGGGATCTCTACAAGCAGGCGATTCAGGAAGGGGCCAACATGATCATCGGCCCCCTGCTCAAGGATCAGGTGGAGGAGCTGCTCAAGTCGAATCCGACCGTGCCGGTGCTGGCGCTCAACGAGCTGGACAAGCCGATCGTCAACGACAACACCTTCTATTTCTCGCTCTCCGCCGCTGCCGATGCGAGCCAGGCGGCCCAGTACCTCTATGGTCAGGGCTACCGCAAGCCGCTGCTGATCGCGGCACAAGGCCGGATTGGCTACAGCAGTATCAAGGCGTTTGAACAGGCCTGGGCCGGCGTCAGCCAGGAGAAGCCCGTGGTTGCCACCTTCGGGGCGCGCAACGAAGTGCAGGGCATGGTCAAGAACGCTCTGAGCGGCCGTTCCACCGCACGAGCCGGGGAGATTGTCCAGCTGTCCGATGCCGCGCCGCGCAGCATCGACGCCGTCTATGTGGTGGCCAACAGCCTGGAGACCCGGATGATCAAGCCCTATGTGGACATCTCGGTCAATCCCATGGGCAGCCTGCCCATCTACAGCAGCTCGCGGGGATACGACGGCGGGACGACCGAGGTGGCATCCGAGCTCAACGGCATGCATATCTCCGACATGCCACTGCTGCTGGGTGGCTTCGAGACGCAGCGTGAACAGATTGCCCTGCTCTGGCCCCAGACCCAGGGCGACCTGCTGCGCCTGTTCGCCCTCGGTTACGATGCCGTCAGCCTGGCAGGCAACCTGCCGCAAATGCGCAAGGTCAATGCCATGCAGCAACCCGGCATGAGCGGCCAGCTGAGTGTGGATCCCCAGGGCAACATAGTGCGCATGCTGGACTGGGCCACCTACCAGAATGGCAAGCTGGTCAGTGACAGCGCCGCCCCCCAGCTGGAGGATGCGACTCATGAAGAGGCTACTGACACAACTTCACCAGCAGTGGTTGAACCTGTTGCCGTCGGCAGCGACGAGCAAGGGACAACACTTTGAGCAAATAGCGGAACGCTGGTTGCAGGCCCGCGGCCTGCAACCCGTGACCCGCAACTACCGTTGCCGTGGCGGCGAGATCGATCTCATCATGCGCCAGGGGGAGACCCTGGTGTTCGTTGAAGTGAGATATCGCGCCAACGCCACCCATGGCGGTGCAGCCAGCTCGGTCACCCGGCGCAAACAGCACAAGATCGTGCTGGCCGCGCGCCACTATTTCAAGCAACATGCCATCAATGAGGCCAACCAGGCCTGTCGATTCGATGTGATCGCGTTCGAGGGCGACCAGCCGGACTGGATCCAGAACGCGTTTTAAGAGGACCCCATGACTGATCCCATCAAAGAGAATTACACCGAAAGCATCCAGACCAAGATAGCCGCCGCCGAAGCACTGCCGGATGCCATCCATACGGCAGCCCAGATGCTGACCATCTGCCTGCTCAATGGCCACAAGGTGATGGCATGTGGCAATGGTCCCTCCTCGGCATTGGCACAGCTGTTCATTTCCGAACTGGTGAACTGCTATGAAACGCCTCGCCCCTCCCTGCCCGGTCTCGCCCTGACGCCCGACATGGCGACCATCAGCGCCATCGCCACGGATCACGGTTTCGAAGAGGTCTATGCCAAACAGATACGTGCTCTGGGACAACCAGGCGACATCCTGGTGGTCATCACCACGACAGGCAACAGCCGCAGCCTCATCAAGGCTGCGGAGGCCGCCCTCTCCCGCGACATGACCATCATTGTTCTCGGTGGCGGAGACGGGGGAGAGATCGCCGGTCTGCTGGGTCCCAATGACGTGGAGATCCGCGTTCCTTCCGCTCGCCGTCCTCGTATTCTGGAAGTGAACCTGTTGACCCTGCACTGTCTCTGTGATCTCATCGACCAGACACTTTTCCCGCAACAGGAAGACTGAAACCATGAAGAAGCCTATTCTCGCTCTTGCCCTGCTGACCGGCGTCCTGCTGCTGCAAGGCTGTGCTGCCGTGGTGGTCGGTGGCGCGGCTGGCACCGCCAAAGCGAGCGGCGATCGCCGCACCCTGGGTGCCCAGTGGGACGATCAGACCATAGAGCTGAAAGCCGCCAACCTGTTGGCCGACAACAAGCCCCTGAGTGCCGCCAGCAAGATCAGTGTCTACAGCAACAACGGCCGTGTGCTGCTGGTGGGTCAGACACCCTCTGACGCTTACAAACAGGAAGCGGGTAGAATCGTGAGCCGGATTGAAGGGGTTCGCCATGTCTACAACGAACTGCGCCTTGGCAAACCAGTCAGTATCGGCGTGCGCAGCAATGACACCTGGATCACCTCCAAGGTGCGGGCCGACATGCTGGGCACCAAGAACTTCGACAGCGCCAAGGTGAAGGTTGTCACCGAGAATGGCGAGGTATTCCTCATTGGGCTGGTCACCCGCCAGGAAGGGGATCAGGCCGTGGAAATCGCCCGCCACGTCAGCGGCGTTAAACAGGTGATCAAAGCCTTCGAGTTTGCCCAGAATTGACCATCTGGCAGGATGAAAAAACGCAGCCTTCAGGCTGCGTTTTTTATTTGATGACTTTCAGGGTCGGGCGACCGCTCGGGCGCGGTGGTTCCGGCTCGGGGTCAACCGATGTGGGTGTCTGTGCCTGTTCCAGCCAGAGGTCATACCCGGGCTCCGGCGGGAACAGGGTCCCCACTCCGTTCTCCCTGGCATGGATGGCCAGTACGGCCGCCATGGGGATATAGACCTGCTGCGATACGCCACCGAAACGGGCGCTGAAGCTGACAGCGTCATTGTCCATGTGGAACTGGCCCACGGCCCGGGGGGCTATGTTCAGAACAATCTGGCCATCCTGCACGAACTGCATCGGTACCATCACATGGGGAATGTTGGCATTGACCACCAGATGGGGAGTCAGATCGTTATCCAGCAACCAGTCAAAAAACGCCCGCAGCAGATACGGGCGACTGGGTGTCATTGTCGGTTCCATGCTCATACGCCGGCACGGATCTCGCGCTCGGCCTCGGTCAGGGAAGCCTGGAAGGATTCACGCTCGAACAGGCGAACCATGTAAGCCTTCAGCTCTTTGGCGCCACGGCCGGTGAAATCGATGCCCAGGCTCGGCAGACGCCACAGCAACGGCGCCATGTAGCAGTCGACCAGACCGAACTCTTCGCTCATGAAATAGGGCATCTCGCCGAAGATGGGGGCGATGGCCAGCAGGTTGTCACGCAGCTCGGCACGGGCGGCTTCGGTATCGGTGCCCGCCATGATCTTGTCGGCCAGAGAGTACCAGTCCAGCTCGATGCGGTGCATCATCAGACGGCTGTTGCCGCGCGCGACCGGATAAACCGGCATCAGGGGCGGATGCGGGAAACGCTCGTCCAGATACTCCATGATGATGCGCGAGGTGTACAACGCCAGCTCGCGATCCACCAGAGTCGGTACAGTGTTGTACGGGTTCAGCTCGGCCAGCTCATCCGGCAGGTTGGCAGGATCAACCTGGCAGATATCCACGCTAACACCCTTCTCCGCCAGGACAATACGCACCTGATGGCTGAACATATCGTTGGCACCGGAAAACAGCGTCATTACCGAACGCTTATTGGCAGCTACAGCCATTGAACCCTCCCGTCATTAAAAAGCAGAAACGGCAATGAAGCATGTCTGTCTTCATTGCCGTGCGTCATATTACTCCGATCTGGTCGCTTAGTGAACGTCGCGCCAGAATTCCTTCTTCAACAGCACAGTGAAGATGAAGAAGATAGCGATGAATCCGAGTACCCAGAAGCCCATGCGTTCGCGCTCCTGCTGCACCGGCTCAGCCGAGTAGACCAAGAAGTTTACCAGATCCAGTACCGTCTGATCATATTCTTCGTTGTTCATTTCACCGTTGCCGTCAGATTTGATGCTGACGACTTGCTGCATCTCCACGCCATCCAGGGTGTGCGTCTCGAACTCGGCGCGGGGCGTCCCCTGCAACGGCTCCAGCACATGGGGCATACCCACGGATGGGAAGACGGCGTTGTTCACCCCGAATGGACGGGTCTCGTCCACGTAGAAGGATCGCAGATAGGTGTAGATCCAGTCTGCACCACGCACCCGGGCAACCAGGGTCAGGTCGGGGGGCGGCGCGCCGAACCAGCGCGCAGCATCCTTCTCGGACATGGCACTCTTCATCAGATCGCCGATCTTGGCACCGGTGAAGACCAGGTTCTCCTTCATCAGATCGTCCGGAATGCCGATGTCGGCCGCCACCCGGTTATAACGCTGGTACTGGGTGGAGTGACAGCCGGCACAGTAGTTCATGAAGGTGGCGGCCCCCCGTTGCAGGGATGCCTTGTCACTCAGATCGTACTCCGCCTTGTCGAGAGGGAAGCCACCGACAGAGGCCAACACCAGACCAGGCAGCAGGGCCAGCACTGCAAAAATTATTCTTTTCATTTGAATGTCACCCTCTCCGGCAGCGGCTTGGTGTTCTCATTCTTGCTGTAGAAGAACAACAGGACGAAGAATCCGAAATAACCCAGAGTACAGAGTTGTGCAATCAGCGTCAGGGTCGGGGTTGATGGCAGCACGCCCAGCACCCCCAGGATAATGAAGCAGACCACGAACTGGGCGATGTTCAGCTTGTGCAGGGTGCTGCGGTAACGCACCGAGCGCACCTTGCAGCGATCCAGCCAGGGCAACAGGAACAGCACCACGATGGAGAGGCCCATCATGATGACCCCCAGCAGCTTGTCCGGCACCGCACGCAGGATGGCGTAGAAGGGGGTGAAGTACCAGACCGGAGCGATATGCGCCGGTGTCTTCAGGCCGTTGGCCACCTCAAAGTTCGGTTTCTCGAGGAAATAGCCCCACATGTCCGGCTTGAAGAAGATGATGGCACAGAAGAAGAACAGGAAACCGGCTACCCCGATCATGTCCTTCACGGTGAAGTAGGGGTGGAATGCGACCGCATCCAGTGGCCAGCCGTTCTCGTCCTTGTGCTTCTTGATGTCGATGCCATCGGGGTTGTTGGAGCCCACCTCGTGCAGCGCCAGGATATGCATGGCCACCAGCATCACCAGCACCAGCGGCAGAGCGATGACGTGCAGCGCAAAGAAGCGGTTCAGGGTCGCACCCGAGATGACATAGTCCCCCCGGATCCACAGGGTCAGATCGTCACCGATAACGGGGATGGCACCGAACAGCGAGATGATGACCTGGGCCCCCCAGAACGACATCTGCCCCCAGGGCAGCAGGTAACCCATGAAGGCCTCGGCCATCAGCACCAGGAAGATCAGCATGCCGAAGATCCACAGCAGTTCCCGTGGCTTCTGGTAAGAGCCGTAGATCATGCCGCGGAACATGTGCAGGTAGACCACGATGAAGAAGGCGGATGCCCCGGTGGAGTGCATGTAGCGAAGCAGCCAGCCGTAATCCACATCCCGCATGATGTATTCCACGGAAGCGAAGGCACCTTCCGCCGAAGGGTTGTAGTTCATGGTCAGCCAGATGCCGGTGATGATCTGGTTGACCAGCACCAACATGGCAAGAGAGCCGAAGAAGTACCAGAAGTTCAGGTTCTTGGGCGCCGGATACTTGGCCATATGGTCGTTGTACATGGCCGTGAGCGGGAAACGATCATCGATCCAGCCCATGAGTTTGGCAAACATGGTCAGGCCTCCTTGCCATCGGCACCGACCAGAATGGTGGTGTCGCTAAGAAATTGGTATGGCGGAATGACCAGGTTCAGCGGTGCGGGGACGCCCTGGAACACTCGACCAGCCATGTCGAATTTGGAGCCATGGCAGGGGCAGAAGAAGCCGGAAGTTACCCCTTGAACCTGCTCGCCGAAGCTGTCGGGCAGATAGGACGGGGAGCATCCCAGATGAGTGCAGATGCCAACGGCCACGAAGATTTCCGGTTTGATGGATCTGTAGCCATTGTGGGCATAGTCCGGTTGCTGTGGCTCGTCTGACGCAGGATCCCGCAGCTTGTCATCGTGTGCAGCCAGAGCATCCAGCGTCTGCTTGGTACGCTTCACCACCCAGACCGGTTTACCACGCCACTCGACGCGGATCAGCTGACCCGGCTCCAGCTTGCTGATATCCACTTCAACCGGGGCGCCTGCCGCCTTGGCTTTGGCACTCGGATTCCATGACTTAATAAACGGCACTGCGGTAAAAGCAGCTCCTACACCGCCAACGGCAACCGTTGACCAGGTAAGAAATCTGCGGCGACCGGTATCAACTGGCGCATTGCTCATCCAAAAACTCTCCCATGTGGACTCCGCTCATTCTTATAGTGTCCCTGTTTACTTCTCCTCTCCCTCTGACAACTGCAATGGAAGCGGAGTGGCAATTGACACAGAAAGACCATGGAAATTTTAAAGAAAAGATAACAATTTGACAAGAAAGGGAGTCGATGGGCAAAAACAATAAATACACAATTTTTTGTCTTTTGTGACGTATGCTTAGCATTGTCACATGTAACATTACCAATAAAAAAAGCCTGGCAAATTGCCAGGCTTTTTTGACACTCCTGAGAGTGCGTACCAAAAGCGAATTAACGCTTGGAGTACTGCGGACGCTTACGCGCTTTGTGCAGACCGACTTTCTTACGCTCAACCTTACGGGCATCACGAGTAACAAAGCCAGCTTTACGCAGTTCGGAACGCAGGGTCTCGTCGTACTGCATCAGAGCACGAGTGATACCGTGGCGGATCGCACCAGCTTGACCGGAGATGCCACCACCGTTAACGGTGATGTACAGATCCAGTTTCTCGGTCATCTCGACCAGTTCCAGCGGCTGACGAACTACCATGCGGGCAGTCGGACGGCCGAAGTATTGCTCCAGGGAGCGCTGGTTGATTACGATTTTACCGCTACCCGCTTTGATGAATACGCGAGCAGTGGAGCTTTTGCGACGGCCGGTACCGTAGTATTGATTTTCTGCCATGTTGCCAGTTCCCGTTAGATATCCAGTACTTGAGGTTGCTGAGCAGCATGAGCGTGCTCTGCGCCTGCGTAAACTTTCAGCTTACGGAACATGGCACGGCCCAGCGGACCCTTCGGCAGCATGCCCTTGACGGCAGCTTCGATTACCATTTCCGGCTTACGCTGAATCAGCTTGTCGAAGCTGATGGACTTGATACCACCCGGGAAACCGGAGTGAGCGTGGTACATTTTGTCGGTAAATTTCTTACCGGTTACGTGTACCTTCTCAGCGTTTACAACGATGATGTAGTCACCGGTGTCAACGTGCGGAGTGTACTCTGCTTTGTGCTTACCACGCAGACGAGCAGCGATCTCGGTTGCGATACGACCCAGAGTTTTACCTTCTGCGTCCACAATGTACCAGTCACGTTTTACGGTTTCTGGCTTGGCAACGAAAGTTTTCATTAAGTTAAACCCAATTACCTGTTACAGACCCAATTGCTTATGGGGGCTCTCCCACAAACAACAAACGATGGCCTACCTGTACCCCTTCGAATACAAGTAAAGCTTAAAGTGTTGCTGTCTTATCGACAGCTGTAACGTGGGCCGGGCGATTATAAGTGAAGTTGCCTTAAATATCACCTGCTAATTTCACTGCCATGAAGCTAGCAAATGTCGCCCGGCCCTACCTGCCGCAGATGCCCATCCGACTGGCAGGCGCGGTATTGTGACTAAGGAAGGTGCACTCTGGCAAGGTATTCGTGCGATTGCATCTCCTGAAGCCTTGAAAGGCAACGCTTGAATTCGAAATTCAGCAGGCCTTCGCCATAGAGCCCGGTCATGGGGACCGCCGCCGATATGATGAGCTTGACGTGCCGCTCATAAAACTCGTCCACCATGGCGATGAAGCGGCGGGCCGCGTCATCCGTGCCGCTGCCCATGGGTTGCACATTGGCCAGCAGGACGGTGTGGAACTCACGGGCCAGTTCGATGTAGTCGCCCTGGGAGCGTGGAGTACAGCACAGCTGTTCAAACTCCATATAAAGCACCCCTTCCCCCACGCCCAGTGCACTCAGTTGGCGATGGTTGATTTCCAGTGCGGCGGCAGTCACCTGCCCAATCCCGGTCAACTGGCTGAAATAACGATCCAGGTTGCTCCTGGCCTGATCATCCAGCGGGAAGTGATAGATCTCTGCCTGTTCCAGGGTTCGCAGCCGGTAATCGACACCGCCATCGACATTGATCACCTCGCAGTGGCGCTCGATAAGCGCGATGGCAGGCAGGAAGCGAGCACGCTGCAACCCGTTGCGGTAGAGATCCTGAGGGGGGATGTTGGATGTGGCCACCAGCACCACGCCATGGCCAAAGAGTTCCTGGAACAGAGTGCCGAGCAGCATGGCATCCGTGATATCCGAGACGAAAAACTCGTCGAAACAGATGACGTCGGTCTCGTCGGTCAGCTTGCGGGCGATCAGCTTGAGCGGATCGGACTGACCGGTCAGCCCTCTGAGCTCGTCGTGCACACGTTGCATGAAACGGTGGAAGTGGATGCGCAGTTTGCGCTCCCCCGGCAGGCTCTCAAAAAAAGTATCCATCAGCCAGGTCTTGCCTCTGCCCACACCGCCCCACATATATAACCCCTGGACGGGGTCACGGGTTTTCGGCTTTTGCAGCCAACCCAGCAGGCCACGGGATCTGGTCGGAGTCGGGCTTGCGCACAGATCCTGATAGAGTCGCTCCAGGCGGGCGACTGCCATGGCCTGGGCCGGATCGGCCACAAAGCCGGGGCGCTGCAAATCCTGCTGATATTTTTGCTGCGGGGTCATCCTGTAAACCGCCTCCAAGTCCCTGAATGAGGGACAAAATGGTATCACGCTCTCGGGGGGCACGGTATAGTGCCAACGAGGCGTTGCGGTCCATCCGACCGCTTCAAATTCATCGTGTTAGCTGTAACAAGGAGCTTCTATGACTCTGTTTAACGGGATCCTGCTGGCGATCGCCGCCCTGATCATCGGCGTGCTGATCGGCCGCTTCTCTGTCCGTAGCCGGGATGCCGGACGCCTGGAACAGGAGCTGAAAAAAGCCCACAAGGAGCTGGAAAGCTACCAGGGGCAGATCACCACCCACTTCGCCGACAGCGCAGCCCTGATGGAGCAACTGGCCGAACAGTACCAGACCCTTTATCGCCATATGGCGGAACAGAGCAAGTTCCTGGCCAAGGTACAGGAACCACTGTTCCGCGAACCCGAAGTGGAAGAAACAGGCGATGCCGCCAACAGCGAGGAGCCGGGCCTTCCTCCCCGCGATTACGCCGGTGCGTCCGGCCTGCTCAAGCAGCCGGGCTGATCGTCGGTTGAACTAATTACGCTTTATCGTGGTCAGACCTTGACGATTGCACTGCAACTTTTTCTGGGAGCTGTTTCTCATATGCGTAAATCTCTTTCTGTATTCAGTGTCTTAGCCCTCAGTGTCGGTATCGCCATGTCCTCAGCACCGGCGCAGGCCGCACTGCCCCTGATGGCGAACAACCAGGAGATGCCGAGCCTGGCCCCCGTCCTCGAGCAGGTGACCCCTGCCGTGGTCAACATCTCCGTCTCTGGCAAGAAGATCACCCGCCAGCGCCTGCCGGAACAATTCCGCTTCTTCTTCGGCCCCAACATGCCTGACGAGCAGGTGAGCGAGCAGCCCTTCCAGGCGCTTGGTTCCGGCGTCATCATCGATGCCAAGAAAGGCTACGTGATCACCAACGCCCACGTGGTCCACGAGGCGGACGAAATCAA
This sequence comes from Aeromonas sp. s1(2024), assembly GCF_040908005.1. Lineage (NCBI taxonomy): Bacteria > Pseudomonadati > Pseudomonadota > Gammaproteobacteria > Aeromonadales > Aeromonadaceae > Aeromonas > Aeromonas sp. s1(2024). The sequence continues at coordinate 51,844 of NZ_JBFOCW010000083.1, forward strand.
GGTCAACCTGAAGGATGGCCGTGAGTATGCAGCCAAGAAAATAGGGGAAGACAAACAGTCGGATATCGCCCTGCTGCAAATCAAGGCCGAGGATCTGGTGCAGATCAAGTTCGCCGACTCCGACGAGCTGAGAGTCGGTGACTACGCGCTGGCCATCGGCAACCCGTTCGGCCTGGGCCAGACCGTCACCTCCGGCATTGTCAGCGCCCTGGGTCGCAGCGGCCTCAACATCGAAAATCTGGAGAACTTCATCCAGACCGATGCGGCCATCAACTCCGGCAACTCGGGCGGCGCCCTGCTCAACCTGCGCGGGGAGCTGATCGGCATCAACACCGCCATCCTGGGCCCCAACGGCGGCAACATCGGCATCGGCTTTGCCATCCCGTCCAACATGGTGCGCGATCTCTCCGAGCAGATCGTGAAATACGGCGAAGTGCGCCGTGGCCAGCTGGGGATTACCGGCACCGAGCTCACCAGCGAAATCGCCAAGACCTTCGGCTACAACAAGAAGGACGGTGCCTTCGTCAACCAGGTCATGCCTGACTCCGCTGCCGCCAAGGCAGGCATCAAGGCAGGCGACATCATCATCAGCATCGATGGCAAGCCCATCCGCTCCTTCGGCGAGCTGCGTGCCAAAATCGCCACCATGGGGGCCGACAAGCAGGTCTCGCTCGGCCTCATTCGTGACGGCAAGGAGCAGACCGTCAAGGTCACCCTGAAGAAAGCAGATGACAGCGAGATCCTGGCCAGCGCCCTGCATCCGGCACTGGAAGGGGCCAAGCTGAGCACCACCACGGACCCCGTGACCGGCGTGGCCGTCTCCGACATCGATCCCCGCTCACCGGCAGCCGCCTCCGGCCTGCAAAAGGGCGACATCATCATCGGGGTCAACCGCCAGCGCATCAACTCCATGGGTGAACTGACCAAGGTGTTGAAAAACAAGCCGGAAGTCCTGGCGCTGAACATCCAGCGCGGCGACTCCTCACTCTATTTGGTGATCCGTTAAGCCCCTCACACCCGCGGCAACCGCCGCGGGTGATTTTTATCCATCGATAATGTTATTCTCTGCCCGCAGCCTGTACGGACGAGAAAGACATGAAAATCCCACCTCTGATCAGCTACTTGGGCAAGTCCGTCGGCTTTGGCCTCGCCATGGCTGCGCTTTTGTTGCTGGTGTTCCCCAATTTTCGCGGCGGCGCCCCCCTGCCGGGCCTCATCACCAATGCCCGCGAGCTGAGCTTCTCCTACGCGGCCCATCGTGCCGGCCCTGCCGTCGTCAACATCTACACCCGCAGCTTCGCCGGCAATCGCGGTGAAAAAGCCGAACTCAGACCCCAGGGGCTGGGGTCCGGCGTCATCATGAACCAGCGCGGTCACGTGCTCACCAACTATCACGTCATCGCCGATGCGGACCAGATCATCGTCGCCCTGCAAGATGGTCGGGTATTCAGTGCAGAGCTGGTCGGCACCGACAAACTGACCGATCTGGCGGTGCTCTACATCGAATCGGACAACCTGCCGGTGATCCCTCAGGACCCGGATCGTCTGCCGGACGTGGGAGACGTGGTGCTCGCCATCGGCAACCCCTACAACGTCGGCCAGACCATCACCCAGGGCATCATCAGCGCCACCGGGCGTATCGGCCTCTCCAGCATGGGGCCGGACAGCAACGGCCGGCAGGATCTGCTGCAAACCGATGCCGCCATCAACGAGGGCAACTCCGGAGGCGCCCTGGTCAATGGCCGTGGCGATCTGGTGGGTATCAATACCGCCGCCTACCACCTCAACGGCAATCAGGAGAGCTATGGCATCAGTTTTGCCATCCCCTACAAGCTGGCCAAGCGCATCATGGACGAGCTGATCGCCAACGGTCGGGTCATCCGCGGCTACCTCGGCATCTCCAGCGTCGAGATCAATCCCATCGTCGCGCGCATGCTGAACCTGGGGGACTTGCAGGGGTTGGTGGTGGAGAGCCTGGATCCCAATGGCCCAGCCACCAAGGCCGGTCTCAAACGTGGGGATGTGCTGCTCAAGATCAACGGAGAGGCCATCACCGGCGTGCGTCCCGTCATGGACAAGATCGTCGAGAGCCGCCCCGGCACCAAGCTCACCATCTCGGTGATCCGCAACGGCAAGCCGCTGGACGTCGATGTCATCATCGAAGAGGACCTGCGCTACCAGAATCAGACCCTGCCGACCAGCAGTGCGGCACCCGCCACCTGAAGGGCGGATCCTCGCGGGGCCCGACAAGGCCCTTTTTTGTGCCCGCTTTCCTCCGGCTCCCACCTGTGCGTGAGACAGCTCACACATTGCGCCAATGGGCAATCGGGCGAAGACGCCGTCAAAACCCGCCACCGATCACACTCCCTTGCAGCCAGTCCGCTCCTTTCCTCTCCTTGATCGCCAAAAGGGCTTCTTTTGATGCCTTTCCCTCCAAATTTCCACTTCGAATCGGAAAAAACCTGCCTCCTCCCGCACTCTCCTCCGCTTTATGGTGATCCCATCCTTTCTGCCAGCCTGGAGAGCAGACCTTGAATACCGACACCCATGACGCCCCCCTGACCCCGGACAGCCCGGCACTGCTGCGCAAGACCGACCTGACCCTGGCCCGCATTCACAACCTGCTGGCGGATCAGGGCATACGCCCCAACGACGTGCAGCAGCAGATGCTGGCCTCCCACGTCAAGGCCATGGTGTGGCGCTCCTACAGCGGGGAATCCCTGCCGGAGGTCGACCTCAACCTGTTCGAGGAGATCTCCCCCCTTTCCCTGCGCCTGGCAGAGCAGGTCGTCGCCTGGCTCGACCGCCTCGCCTACGAGGAGGCGCACCTCTTGTCCGTCCATTTTGAAGTGGCCAAAGAAAACGAACTCAGCTCAGTAAAAGGAGAAAGCTAAATGACTGCCATCAAACTCGTGATTGGAGATCGTCTCGGCAAGGGTCAGAAAGTGGGGGCAGGCGCAGAAGCCGCCGGCGCCACCGTGACCGTCATCCCCGGCATGGCCGCCGACATGAAGCTCGGTGATGTGATGAACAAGGAGCAGGCCGACCTTGGCATCTCCTTCTGCGGCAGCGGTGGCGCGGGCGCCATCACGGCCCAGACCAAGTACGGCTACAAGTGCCGCTACGGCATGCGATCCATCGAGGAGGGTGTCACCGCCATCAACGAGGGGTGCGTGGTACTGGGCTTCGGCTTCATGGACAAGGAAGAGCTGGGCCAGAAGCTGATCGAAGCCTTCGCCAAGAAACACGGGCGCACCTGATGAAAGAACACTTCACCACCCGGATCACGGTCAACGGCAAGGGGGCGACTCGCCAGCAGGCGTTCGCTGCAGCCCTCAGCCAGGTGCAACCCAGCCTGCTCAAGGAGAGCCCCAAGGTGATGCTGCGCATCGAACCCCTCGAGGTCGAGGTGCTCGAGGCCGAGGAGTCGGTACGGGTGGAGAAGTTCCTGTTCTTCTTCCTGCCACGCCAGCGCCACGAGTTCCGGGTCCGGCTGGCGATCACCGTCAAGGTCATCAGCCTGGATGTCGACAAGGTGGATTTCACCCGGGCCTGACCCCACAACCAAAAGGACAAGTTGGATGTTTCTAATCATTTTGATGAAGTCACTCATCATCGGCGGCCTGGTAGGCGTCGGGGTGGGGGCTGGCGCGGCGCGGATGTTCCACGCCCCGACCGTACAGGGGATGGGCGCGTTCCGTACCCTGGGCGAGCTCAACTCCTGCGAAGGGGACCCCGCCTCCCACTTCTCGTTCGGTCTGGGCTTCTTCTTCAACGCCTGGGCCTCCACGGTCGCGGCCGGCGCCTTCACCCAGGACGTGGATCACCGCATCCTGCCGAACTGGGGTGCAGCGACCCTGATGATCAAGAACCGGGATCTCGCCACCACCCTCCATGATCCCAAAAAGATGGCCATCGCCTGCGGCATCATTGGTGCCATCGTGGTCGCCTTCCTCAACAGCACGGCCGCCGCCGTACCTGCCGCCCTGCAGGTGACCGCGGTCAAGGTGCTGGTGCCCGCCGCCAACCTGCTGGTCAACACCGTCATGCCGGTGATCTTCTGGCTGGCCGCCATCGAGGCAGGCAAGAAGTCCGGCTTCTGGGCCACCATCTTCGGCGGTCTGGCCCAGCTCATCATGGGCAACGCGGTACCGGGCCTGGTGCTTGGCATCCTGATCGGCAAGGGGGTGGAGGAGAGCGGCTGGAACCACGTCACCAAGGTGATGATGAGTGCCATCGTCCTGCTGTTCGTGCTGAGCGGCTTCTTCCGCGGCTTTGACATGAAACTCATTGAATCCTTCCACCTGGGCGTTCCCCTGTGGCTGGAAAACGTCCACAACCTCATGAGCGGCAAATAAGGAAGCACACCATGGATGAGAAACTGAGAAACAACTTCTGGTATGCCGACTGGTCCTTCCCCATCTTTGTCGGTCTGCTCTCTTCCGGCGTCTTCGCCGGTACCCACATGTTCTACCTCTACGGGGTCGGCGCCTTCAACGAGGTGGCCTTCGTTGCCATGCTCAAGGCCGGCATGGACACGGGGGCCTATGGTGCAGTCGCCGCCTTCGGTGCCAGCTTCCTGTTCGCCCGCATCATCGAGGGCTCCCTGGTGGGGATCCTCGACATCGGCGGCGCCATCCAGACCGGAGTCGGCCTAGGGGTGCCCGCCCTGCTGCTGGGGGCCGGCATTGTCTATCCGGTGGAAAATTTCACCGCTTCCCTGATCACCGGCATGGGGATTGGGATGGCCATCGGCTACGTGATCATCCTGGCGCGCAAGTTCACCATCAACCAGAGCAACTCCACCTACGGGGCGGACGTCATGATGGGGGCTGGCAACAGCTCCGGCCGCTTCCTCGGTCCCCTCATCATCCTCTCCGCCATGGGCGCCTCCATTCCCATCGGGATAGGCTCCCTGCTGGGTGCCCTGCTGTTCTACATCTGGGAGAAGCCCATCACGGGCGGCGCCATTCTGGGGGCCATGCTGTTCGGGACCTTCTTCCCCATCGCCCTGGCTTAATCCAAGGCCGTCTCTTCGGCGGCATTCAAGAACCTGTTTGCGCTCTGTCGCGAGAGGTCGTCAGCAAGGTGAAGAGCAACACATGAGCCTTGGAAGCAGCCTCGCAGTAAGAGCACAAGCAGGTTCCAAGAGGGATATCAGCATGTACGACATGATCATCAGGGCGGGACGCCTGGGAAACGGGCAGCTTGTCGACGTCGCCATCAAGCATGGCAAGATAGCGGCGCTGGGTTCGCTGCCAGGGAGCACGGAGGCGAAGCAAACCCTCACTCTGGGCGGGCAGGTCCATGTGAGCGCCGGCTGGATCGACGGCCACACCCACTGCTACCCCGCCTCTCCCATCTATCACGATGAGCCGGACAAGGTGGGCGTGGAATCCGGCGTCACCACCGTCATCGACGCCGGCAGCACCGGAGCCGACGATGTGGACGACTTCCAGCGTCTCGCCGCCACCTGCAAGACCCGGGTGCATGCCCTGCTCAACATCTCCCGCATCGGTCTGCTGCGTCAGAACGAGCTGGCGGATCCGGCAGACATCGATCCCGTCCTCGCCCAAGCGGCCATCCGGCGCCATCCCGGCTTCATCGTCGGCATCAAGGCGCGCATGAGCGGCAGCGTGGTGGGTGAAAGCGGTCTGCAACCCCTGCGCATGGCCAAGCAGATCCAGCAGGCCAATGGCAACTTGCCGCTGATGGTGCACGTGGGCAACACGCCGCCGGATCTGGACGAGATCGTCGCCCTGCTGGGGGAGGGCGATCTGCTGACCCACTGCTTCAACGGCAAGCCCAACCGCATCCTGACCCCGGCCGGCGAACTGCGCCAGGCGGTGCGTGAGGCGATGCGGCGGGGGCTCTTGCTCGACATCGGCCACGGCGGCGCCAGCTTCAGCTTCGAAGTGGCGGAGCTGGCCATTGCTCAGGGGATCCTGCCCCACACCATCAGTTCAGACATCTACTGCAAGAACCGCATCAAGGGGCCCGTCTACAGTCTGGCCCACGTGATGTCGAAGTTCTTCGCCATCGGCATGACCCTGGAGCAGGTGCTCGCCTGCGTCACTCACCAGGCCGCCGATGCCCTGCGCCTGCTCGGCAAGGGGCGACTCGAGGTGGGCGCCGATGCAGACATCACCCTGTTCGAGGTGAGCTGCGGCCCCACTCTCTTTACCGATACCGAGGCCGGCGCCCGCAGCGGTGACCGGCAACTGCTCCCTCTCGCTGCCTTGGTGGGCGGCGAACTGGTTCTGACTCACTACGGGAAATCACACCATGCCTTCTGTGTATGAGAAATACCGGCTCAAACCGGTGATCAACGCCTCCGGGCGCATGACCATCCTCGGCGTATCCACCCCCGAGCAGGAGGTGGTCGATGCGGTCAACTTCGGCCTCGGCCACTACTTTGAGGTGAAGGATCTGGTCAACAAGACCGGCGCCTACCTGGCCGAACTGCTGGGCGTTGAAGATGCGGTGGTGGTCTCCTGCGCCAGCGCCGGCATCGCCCAGTCGGTGGCCGCCGTGATCGTGCGCGGCGACCCCTATCGCCTCGAGCAGTTGCATGCTCATGCCCACGACGTGCCGAGCGACATCGTGCTGCCCAAGGGCCACAACGTGAACTTTGGTGCCCCCGTCGGCACCATGGTCAACCTGGGGGGCGGCAGGGTGGTGGAGGCAGGCTACGCCAACGAGTGCTCACCCGCCCAGCTGGCCGCCGCCATCCATGCCAATACCGCCGCCATCCTCTACATCAAGTCCCACCACTGCGTGCAGAAGAGCATTCTGTCGGTGGCCGAGGCAGCCGAGGTGGCCAAGGCCCACGGGATCCCGCTCATCGTCGATGCAGCGGCCGAAGAGGATCTGCGTCTCTACTACAACCAGGGTGCGGATCTGGTCATCTACAGCGGCGCCAAGGCCATCGAAGGGCCCACCAGCGGCCTGGTGCTCGGCAGGCGTCAGTATGTGGAGTGGGTCAAGCAGCAGGCCAACGGCATCGGCCGTGCCATGAAGGTGGGCAAGGAGGGGATCCTCGGCCTCACTCACGCCATCGAACGCTATCTGGCCAAAGAGAAGGAGAGCGGCGCCGCCATGGTCGCCAAGATGACCCCCCTCATCGAGCGCCTCAACCAGCTGCCCGGCGTCACCGCCAAGGTGGTGTGGGACAGCGCGGGGCGCGACATCGCCCGCACCGACATCACCTTCGACCACCAGCAGATCGGCATGACCACGGCGGAAGTGGTCTCCCGTCTGCAACAGGGTACCCCCGCCATCTACTGCCGCAGCTACAAGGCCAACGAGGGGCACATCGAGATAGACGTGCGCAGCGTCACCGTGCCCCAGCTCGACCAGATCCACTCCGCCATTGCCCACCTCGTTCAGGAGAACAACTGATGTCTCTTACCCCCAATTACTACCGCGATCGGGTCTGCCTCAACGTGCTGGCAGGTTCCAAAGAGAATGCCGTCGACATTTATGAGGCCGCCGAGGGTCATGTGCTGGTCGGTGTGCTCTCCAAGAACTACCCGGACATTCCCTCTGCCGTCGCCGACATGCAGGCCTACGCCAAGCTCATCGACAACGCCCTCTCCATCGGGCTGGGAGCCGGTGATCCGCGCCAGTCCGCCATGGTGGCCGAGCTGGCCCGCCAGTTGCAGCCCCAGCACGTCAATCAGGTGTTCACCGGGGTCGGGGCCAGCCGGGCGCTGCTCGGTCAAGCTGATACCCTGGTCAATGGCCTTGTCTCCCCCACCGGCACCCCCGGCATGGTGAAGATCTCCACTGGCCCCCTCAGTAGTCAGCAGCCCGATGGCATCGTCCCCATCGATACCGCCATTGCCCTGCTCAAGGACATGGGGGGCAGCTCGGTCAAGTTCTTCCCCATGGGGGGACTCGCCTACCGCGCCGAGTATCAGGCTGTGGCCGAGGCCTGTGCCCGCCACGGCTTCTGGCTGGAGCCCACCGGCGGCATCGATCTTGAGAACTTCGAGGAGATAGTGCGGATCGCGCTGGAGGCAGGAGTCGAGAAGGTGATCCCCCACGTCTACAGCTCCATCATCGACAGTGTCAGTGGCCAGACCCGGCCGGAGGATGTGCGTACCCTCCTCGCCATGGTGAAGGCACTGCTGGCATAGCAACCCCACAGGCACCGGTCCGATCACTGGGCGGTGCCTGGCTTGTTAATGACCCCCTTGTTAACATCGCCCCACCATCCGCGACAGGAGTCCCCACCCCTCATGACCAAGCTGCCCCACCCCAGACTCCAGCAACTGCTCGCCCTGCTTCACGCCGAGCCTCTGCCACAGGAGGAGCTGGCCCGCCGTCTCAATGTTTCCACCCGCACGGTGCGTACCGACGTGGCGACCCTGAACGAGCTCATCGCCACCCGGGGCGCCCACCTGATCCATCAGCGGGGCAGCGGCTACCAGCTCAAGATCTACAATCAGGGACTGTTCGATGCGCTGCTGGCCGCCCAGGGGCAGGAGAGCCCCCTGCCTCGCACCAGCCGCGAGCGGGTGCTGCACCTCCAGGTCTTGCTGCTGACGGCGGAACAGGGGATCAAACTCGACGAGCTGGCGGACACCTGGTATCTGAGCCGGGCGGCTTTGCAAGGGGACATGACGGAGGTGCGGGAGCGGCTCGCCCACTTCGGGCTCACCATCGACAGCAAACCCAGAGTGGGGATGCGCATTGCGGGAAGCGAGATGGCGATCCGCGCCTGCCTCACCCAACTGCTCTGCCAGGAGCTGCTGCACCAGCATCCGCTCCAGAGCCTGTTGCCCACCCTCTGTCCCAGCAAGACGCTGGAGGTAGTGGGCAACCACATTCACGAGCAACTCGGTCGCCATCAGCTGCGCCTGGCCGACGAGAGCCTGCAGCAAGTCACCGTCTACTGTGCCGTCGCACTGCTTCGCCAGGCGTCTGGCCACGAGTTGCGCCAGTTTGCCAGCGACGACATCACCCCACCCCTGGCAGTGGTGGCCCGCGACATCTATGCCGAGCTGCCAACCCTGACGTCACCGGGGCAGGAAGAGATCGCCTGTCTCGCCATCCAGATCCAGGCTCGCCTCACTGCAGAGACGCCCCTGCTCAGCCCGGCCATGGCGGCCGAGAGCGAGCAGCTGACTACGCACCTGCTGGGTTACATCCACCACCACTACCCCTATGACCTGCGCGGCGACCCGCAATTGCGAGCCGACCTGCAGACCCATATCGGCGCCATGCTGCTGCGAGTCAAATACCAGATTGGCAGCCACAATCCCCTGGCGGACCACATCAAGCAGTATTACCCCCTCGCCTACGACATCACCCTGGCGGCCATCTCTGAGTGGATCAGGCAGACCCCCTACCGGTTGACCCATCACGAGATCGGCTACCTGGTGATCCACATCGGGGTCGGCCTGGAGCGCCACTACGACATCGGTTACACCCGGCGCCCCCAGGCGCTGCTGCTGTGCGATGCGGGCAACGCCACCTTCCGGGTGCTGGAAGCACGCATCCGGCGGGAATACCCCCAACTGCAGCTGACCACGCTGGAGTCGGTACGGGATTACGAAGGGCTTGCGCGGATCGAGCAGGATTTCGTCATCAGCACCCTCAAGGTGAGCGAGAAGAATGCTCCCGTGGTACAGGTCTCCCCCTTCCCGACTCAGTACCAGCTGGAGCAGCTCGGCAAGCTGGTGCTCGTCGATCGCACCCGTCCCTATCTGCTCGACAAGTATTTCGATGCCGACCACTTCATGGTGCTTGATGAACCCATCAGCCAGGGGGTGCTGTTTGATCGCATCTGCAGCCAGCTTGAGGCGGAGGATCTGGTGGAGAGCGGATTCCGGGGATCCTTGCAGGAGCGGGAGCGAATTGTCTCAACCATGCTGGGGGACGGCATCGCTCTGCCCCACTCCCTCGGCCTGCTGGCGCGCCGCACCCTGGTCTATACCGTGCTGGCCCCCCAGGGGATCGATTGGGGCAACGGCGAGAGCGCTACCCTCATCTTCGTGCTGGCCATCGCCAAGGCGGATTATGAGGAAGCCATGGGACTTTATGATCTGTTTCTGGCACTGATGAACGAAAAAGCCAGCAGAAGTCTGCTGGCTTGTCGGGATTTTGCCGCTTTCAAGGCGCTGGCTCGCAGCGCACCTTGAGCACGCCGAGGCGTATTACTCCTCATTGAAGCCCGAGGTGAACAGCGCCACCACGGCGGCCAGGGCCTCCACCTCTTCGGGGCCCTCCACCTGCACCTCCACCTGTTTGCCCTGGGCGGAGTCCAGCATCAGCAGGCCGATCACGCTGTCCGCGTCGGCCTCGACCCCCTCTTCGTTGCGCAGCAACACGTGGGCATCGAACCCCTGCACCAGCTCGAACAGCATCATGGCCGGTCGCGCGTGAATGCCTAACTTGTTTTTGACTTCTACCGAGGCGGAAACGGTCATCTGAGCATCCTGTGGATCTGTCAGGCGGGGTTTGAACGCTTGTCCAACGTGCGATGGCGGATCTGCACGTTCTTGCCAAGCAAGCGGAATGCGCTGGCCAGCCGTTCGGCGATGAACACCGAGCGGTGTTGTCCGCCGGTACAGCCAATCCCGACGGTCACATAGCTGCGATTGTTGCGCTCCAGGTGGGGCAACCAGGTCCCCAGCATATTCTCGATCTGCTGGATGAACAGCATGACATCCGGCTGGCTGGAGAGGTAGTTGGCCACGGGCTCATCCTTGCCGGTGAAGGGCTTGAGCTCCGGGATCCAGTGCGGGTTGGGCAGGAAACGGGCGTCGAACACGAAGTCCGCATCCTTGGGAATGCCGTACTTGAAGCCGAACGACTCGAACACCAGCACCAGCTCGTTCTCTTTCTTGCCGAGCACCCGGGTTTTGATGAGCTCGCTGAGATCGTGAATGCTGAGGTTGGTGGTGTCGATGCGCAGGTCGGCGGTCGAGGAGAGCGGTGCCAGCAGGTGGGTCTCTTCCCGGATCGCCTCGTCCAGCGAAAGCTTGTTGCGGGACAGAGGATGCAGACGGCGGCTCTCACCGTAGCGTTTGAGCAGGGTCGCGTTGTCCGCATCGAAGAAGAAGCTCGAAAACTTGACTCGCCCCTCGTTGCGCACCTGGCTCAGCAGGTTCTCCAGCCTGTCTGCCTGGGCAGGCAGGTTGCGCACGTCGATGCTGACAGCCAGCTTGTCATACTGGCTCTCCACCGACACGATCAACTGGGGCAGCAGGTTGACCGGCAGGTTGTCCACGCAGTAGTACCCGAGATCCTCGAGCACCCTCAGGGCCACCGTCTTGCCGGAGCCCGAACGACCGCTTACTACTATTAACTGCATCTTGTCCCCTCACGCCAACGTGGCTGTGTCAGACCCGGCCTCAGGCCGACGTCATGATCTGATAGAGTTCTTCGTCGCTGGTCGCCTGGCGCAACTGGCGGCAGACGGCCTTGTCACCCAGTTTGGATGCCATCAGGGAAAGAGTCTTGAGGTGCTGCTTGCACTCGCTTTCCGGCACCAGCAATGCAAAGAGCAGGTCAACCGGTTGATTGTCGATAGAATCGAAAGGGATGGGCTCGGAGAAGGTCATCAACACGGCGGTCGGCGCGAAGGCGTCGTCAATCCGGCCGTGGGGGATGGCGATACCGGCTCCGATCCCGGTACTGCCCATCTTTTCTCGCGCCAGCAGGCTTTCAAACAGGACCTGGCGGGAAGCGCCGAGGCGCTCTGCGGCCAGTTCACTGATGATCTCGAGCGCGCGTTTCTTGCTGGTACAAGGGACCGCACTCTTGGTGCAGTCCCGACTCAGTATGTGTTCAAGTTGCATAGTTATTTTTGATTTAACTTATCTTTGTGCTTGATGATCTGCCGATCCAGTTTATCCAGCAGGGTATCAATCGCCGCATACATGTCGGCATGCTGCGAATTGGCGAACACCTCTCCCCCGCTGACATGCAGCTTGGCTTCGGCGATCTGGTTCAGTTTTTCGACGCTCAACACCACGTGTACGTTGTTGATATGGTCAAAGTGACGCTCGAGTTTGGCAAATTTGTTGTTCACATAATCACGCAGAGCTTCGGTAATCTCGACATGGTGTCCGGTCAGGTTAATTTGCATAACGTCTTCCTTTTGTTTGCCTAAACCAGGCGTTTGCGCTGATTGGATGGCGGGATCAACAAGGATTCACGGTACTTTGCGATCGTGCGTCTCGCCACCATAATACCCTGTTCGGCCAGCAAATCCGCGATCTTGCTATCACTAAGCGGCTTGGCGGGGTTTTCCGCCGTCACCAGCTTCTTGATCAGGGCGCGAATAGCGGTCGATGAGCACTCTCCTCCTCCCTCCGTATTGACGTGACTGGAGAAAAAAAACTTCAGTTCAAAAATGCCGCGGGGCGTATGCATGTACTTCTGGGTCGTGACCCGTGAAATGGTCGACTCATGCATCTCCACCGCTTCCGCGATGTCGTTGAGTACCATGGGTTTCATGGCCTCTTCGCCGTACTCGAAAAAGCCCTGCTGCTGCTCGACGATGCAGCTGGCCACCTTGAGCAGGGTGTCGTTACGACTCTCCAGGCTCTTGATGAACCACTTGGCCTCCTGCAAATGAGAACGGATGAACTGGGTATCCGTGCTGCTGCGGGCATTGCGCGCCATGGCCGCATAGGCCTCGTTGACACGGATGCGCGGAGCAGAATCCGGATTGAGTTCAACCACCCACTTGCTGCCCTTCTTGACCACGGACACATCCGGGATCACGTACTGGGATTCACTCTGGATGATGCCGTTGCCGGGTCTGGGCTCCAGTTGCTGGATGAGATCCAGCACCTCCTTGAGATCGCTCTCCTTGAGGCGGGTCTTGCGAGCCAGGGTGCGGTAGTCGCGATTGCCGAGCAGGTCCATGTGTTCGCGGATCACCTCTCTGGCTTCGTCGAGCCAGGGCAGGTCCGGCGAATACTGGCCGAGCTGGATCAGCAGACACTCTTGCACCGAACGGGCGGCGATGCCGACCGGATCGAAATGCTGCACCCGCTTGAGCACGGCTTCGATCTCATCCAGTTCGACTTCTACCTCCTCGCTGCTGACTGCAGCCTGAATATCCTCGAGGGTGGCAGTCAGATACCCGGATTCGTCGATGGCATCGATGATGGCAAGGGCGATGGCCGCATCCACATCACTGAACGGGGTGAGCCGCATCTGCCACAGCAGGTAGTCTTGCAGGTTCTCGGTGGTCTCCCCCTGATAGACGCTGTCTTCCCCGTCATGGATGGGGCCTGCGCTCTGGGCCGTACCGGCCGAGTAGACCTCGTCCCAGGTGGTGTCCACCGGCAGTTCATCCGGCATGCTCTCCTGGGCCATGGCATCGCTGGAGTCGAGTTGACTGGCGTCCTGTGTCTCTGCCTGACTGGTTTCCTGCGCCTCGTTCTCCTCTTGCTCCAGCAAGGGGTTGTTGTCGAGCGCTTGCTGAATTTCCTGCTGGAGTTCCAGGGTGGAGAGCTGGAGCAGACGAATCGCTTGTTGTAATTGTGGCGTCATGGTCAGGGACTGACCGAGACGCAACTGTAATGTCGGCTTCATCTACGTCGGGATATCCTTATGTTCAGCGAGGCAGTCACCTAACAAAAATGAGGGGTGCCCCCTTACTATAGACTGAATTGATCGCCCAAATAGACGCGCTTGACCTGCTCATCGGCGAGGATATCGGCCGGCGCGCCCTCGGCAATCATCTTGCCGTGGCTGACGATGTAGGCCTTCTCGCACACATCCAGCGTCTCTCTGACGTTGTGGTCCGTTATCAGCACACCCAACCCGCGTTCTTTCAGATGCTGGATGATCTTTTTGATATCGATGACTGAAATAGGATCAACACCTGCGAAAGGCTCATCGAGCAGAATGAATCTCGGCTCTGCCGCCAGCGCCCGGGCGATTTCCACCCGGCGCCGCTCCCCACCCGAGAGGCTCTGACCCAGGCTGTCGCGGATATGGGTGATATTGAACTCTTCCAGCAACTGTTCGACCTTATCCTCCCGCTCTTCGCGGCTCAACCCCTTGCGGGTCTGCATGACCCCCATCAAGTTGTCGAACACCGACAGGCGCCGGAAGATGGAGGCCTCCTGGGGCAGATAGCCGATGCCATTGCGGGCACGGATATGCATGGGCTGCAGGCTGATGTCCTGCTCGTCGATGGTGATGAGGCCGGCATCTCGCTGCACCAGGCCCACGATCATGTAGAAGGAGGTCGTCTTGCCCGCGCCGTTCGGGCCGAGCAGGCCCACGATCTGGCCCGTTCCCACCTCCAGGCTCACATCGCTGACCACCATGCGGCGCTTGTAGCTCTTTTGCAGACCCGTTGCTTTTAACACTGCCATGGCTGTTGTTTCCTACTTCTTCTGATCGGCGGGTTTGTCGAAGTTCTCCACCTGATCCGGCAGGAACACCGTCTTGACGCGCTGGGTGGGCCCCTTGCTCTCGGCAATCATCTTCTGCTTGACGATGTCGTAGCGAATGAGATCGCCGGTCACCTGGCTGTCTTCCTGCTTGAGCTGGCCATTGCCGGTGATGGTCACCAGCCGGTTCTTAAGCTCGTAGCGGATGCTGTTGCCATGGGCATTGACCGGTTTGCCGTTGTCCAGCACCTGGAAGAAGGTGGCTGGGTTGCCATACGCGGTCATCACCTCGGCGCCCTTGTCGCCGGAGCGGATCACCACCACCTTGTCGGCCTTAATCTTGATGGTGCCCTGGGTGATGATGACATCCTCGCTGAAGGTGATGCGGTTGTCCTGCATCTCGGCCACCTGCTTGACCGCATCCACATAGACCTTCTCGGCAAAGTCGGACTCTTTGGCATTCAGGGAACCGCACAGCAACAGGGCCGTGAGGGCCAGATTAACGTTTTTCATTGAAATAAGTGGCATGGCCTTTATCCAGTAACTCGAAATATTTACGTTCCAGGTGGCCCTTGAGGCCAACGCCCTCGGTCTGGAACTCCTGGCCCACAATGCTGATGTGCTGGTTGCTTCTCATCCCCTGCGTCACCAGATCCAGCTCCAGATAGGAGGTATCCAGCGTGGAGATGAAGGAAGCGGGCAGCAGACCGTCCAGATGCACCTTGTCACGGAGGATCACATTGTCATCGGTGTTGAGCACCCCGGTTTCGGCCGTCAGCTTCCATTCGGCCGCGCCCTTGTCATCGAACATGTAGACCACCGGCTTGGTGAAAGTGGCCTGCTCGAGCACCTGGTAGTACTCCGCATATTCGGATTCCAGCCGCTCGGTGCGCTTGCCCTGCTCGTTGAAGCGGGTCGTCACCAACTCTCTGGCGGTGAAGTCCGGTTGAAAATTTTCCGTCTTGGTGGTCGGCTCGGGGACCAGCTCGATCTCCCCCAGCTGCCAGGCCGCCAGCGCAGCCAGAAACAGCAGGCCGAACAGCACAGTCTGTTTGTTCATCGCGACGCCTCGGGTTGATAGTCAGCCAATCCCTGGGCCTGCAAGATCAGGTCGCACACCTCGCGCACGGCCCCGACGCCACCGCCAAGCCGCGTCACCAGATCCGCCTTCGCCAGCACAAGCGGATGGGCATCGGCAACGGCGATACCCAGGCCGCAAGCCTGCATCACCGGCAGATCGATGGTGTCATCTCCCATATAGGCGGCTTGCGATGCATCCAGCCCGAGCTTGGTCAGCAAGGCCTCGAAGTGGGGCAGCTTTTTGTCTGCACCCTGCACCAGGTGCTGGACTCCCAGACTCTTCATGCGATCGCTGACGATGCGGGAGTTTCGCCCCGTGATGATGGCAATCTCAATGCCCGCATTGAGCAGGGCACGCATGCCGGCACCGTCACGGGTGCAGAAAGTCTTCAGCTCTTCGCCGTTATTGCCCATATAGATGAAGCCGTTGGAGAGCACCCCATCCACATCGCACACCAGCAGGCGGATCTGCGCCGCCTTCTCGTACTGGCTGCGCGTCACCGGACCATAGAGGGTCGGTACGTCTTGCATCAAATTACTCCGGCTTTCAGCAGGTCATGCATGTTGAAGGCACCCAGCGGGTGTCTCTCCCCATCCACGACCAACAACCCGTTGATTTTCCTGGTTTCCATCAGCTTGACGGCCTCGGCAGCCATCATCTCAGGCCCTACGGTAACACAGTTCACCGTCATGACGCGGCTGATGGGGGTGTGATGAATATCCACCTGCAGGTCCAGAATGCGGCGCAGGTCACCATCGGTGAACAGACCGGCAAGCAGCCCTTGATCGTCCACCACCGCCGTCATGCCGAGCCCCTTGCGGCTCACTTCCAGCAACGCCTGGCTGATGGTGGCATCTATCCCCACCTTGGGCAACAGCTCGCCGCCGTGCATCAGATCGCCCACTCGCAACAGCAACCGCTTGCCGAGGGACCCGCCCGGATGCGACAGAGCAAAGTCATCGGCGGTGAAGCCACGGGCCTCCAGCAGGGCCACGGCCAGCGCGTCCCCCATCACCAGGGTGGCGGTAGTGCTGGATGTCGGGGCCAGACCGAGGGGGCAGGCCTCTTTCTCCACCTTGATGCACAGGTGCACGTTGGCCTCTTTCGCCATGGTGGAAGCAGGATTGCCTGTCATGCAGATGAGTGGAATGCCGCGGCGCTTGAGCACCGGCAGCAGGGCCAGGATCTCGTCGCTCTCGCCGGAGTTGGAAATGGCGATGATGAGATCCCCGGCTGAGATCATGCCGAGATCCCCGTGGCTGGCCTCGCCCGGGTGCAGGAAGAAGGCGGGCGTTCCCGTGCTGGCCAGGGTCGCGGCAATCTTGTTGCCGATATGACCCGACTTGCCCATGCCGGTCACCACTATCTTGCCGCCACAGCGCAGCACCATCTCGCAGGCGCGCTCGAACGCCTCGTCAAGGTACTGGTAGAGTCCATCAATGGCTTGTTTTTCTATGTCCAGCACCGCTCGGGCGCTGCGACGGAAATCGAACAATTCAGACACTTTTTCAGGCTTTACAGACATAAAGGCACAGCTCCGGGCCGAAATTTGCTGCGGGATTATAAAAAAGTCTGCCGAGATAAGCGAATCGGATGCGGAATGGGCGGTCATTGACGCAGGTTGTTACATAAAACTGTCGCGTACTTGGGGGGGAAACCCGCTCAATAGTTGTTCCTCGCTGTTGCTTAGACCTAGACTAGCCCATAAAATTCGCTCTTCATTTATACCGGATGGACAATTGTTTGAACGATGACCTGATCACCATCTCCGACCTGACCTTCAGTCACGGGGATCGGCTGCTGTACGACAGGATCAACCTGACCATTCCCCGTGGCAAGGTCACCGCCGTCATGGGTCCGAGCGGGATCGGCAAGACCACCTTGCTGCGCCTGATCGGGGGCCAGCTCAAGCCTGAGTCCGGTCACATTCTGTTTGACGGGGAAGACGTTCCCACGCTCTCCCGTTCACGCCTGTATGAAGTGCGGAAACGGATGAGCATGCTGTTCCAGAGTGGCGCATTGTTCACCGGCATGACCGTCTTCGACAACGTGGCCTTCCCGCTGCGGGAGCACTCCGGCCTGCCGGAAGAGCTGATCCGCACCATCGTCATGATGAAACTGCAGGCTGTCGGTCTGCGCGGGGCGGCCAAGCTGATGCCGTCCGAGCTCTCCGGTGGCATGGCGCGTCGCGCGGCCCTGGCGAGATCCATCGCGCTGGATCCGGATCTCATCATGTATGACGAGCCCTTCGTGGGGCAGGACCCCATCACCATGGCGGTGCTGGTGAAGCTCATCAAGGAGCTCAACGATGCCCTCGGCATCACCTCCGTCATCG
The DNA here is from genome assembly GCF_040908005.1 of Aeromonas sp. s1(2024). Classification (NCBI taxonomy): domain Bacteria; kingdom Pseudomonadati; phylum Pseudomonadota; class Gammaproteobacteria; order Aeromonadales; family Aeromonadaceae; genus Aeromonas; species Aeromonas sp. s1(2024). The sequence goes on from NZ_JBFOCW010000083.1 coordinate 69,629, forward strand.
TCACCCACGACGTGAAAGAGGTGCTGAGCATCGCCGACTACGCCTACATCATCGCCAACCGCAAGGTAGTGGCACACGGCACACCGGAGCAGCTGCGCGAGGAGCACAATCCCGAAGTCGAGCAGTTCCTCAAGGGATTGCCCGACGGTCCTGTTCCGTTTCATTTTCCGGCAGGTGACCTGCTACAGGATCTGTGATGTTGACAAGTCAGATAAGCAAGCTGGGCCGCAGCGGTGTGCGTTTCATCAACGCCGTCGGCCGGGCAACCATCATGCTGTTTCATGCACTGGCAGGACGGCCCCAGCCACGCAAGCACTTCCCGCTGCTGGTGCAGCAACTGTATGTGGTGGGAGTGCAATCCGTCGCCATCATACTGGTGTCCGGCCTCTTCATCGGCATGGTGCTCTCCCTGCAGGGTTACAACGTATTGAAGGATTTCGGCGCAGAGCAGAGCCTGGGGCCTCTGGTTTCCCTCTCCCTGCTCCGTGAGCTGGGCCCTGTGGTCACAGCCCTGCTGTTCGCCGGTCGTGCGGGCTCCGCCCTCACCGCCGAGATCGGCCTGATGAAGGCCACCGAGCAGCTCTCCAGCCTGGAGATGATGGCGGTCGATCCGCTGCGTCGGGTCGTGGCGCCCCGCTTCTGGGCCGGGGTAATCAGCATGCCGCTGCTGGCCTTCATGTTCAGCCTGATCGGCATCTTTGGCGGCAAGCTGGTTGGTGTCGACTGGCTGGGGGTGGACGAAGGCAGTTTCTGGTCCGCCATGCAGGCCTCCGTCGACTGGCAGGACGACATCATGCAGGGCGCCATCAAGAGCCTGATCTTCGCCCTGGTGGTGACCTGGATAGCGCTCTTCAACGGCTATGATGCCAAACCGACCTCGGCCGGGATCAGTCAGGCGACGACCCGTACCGTGGTTCACTCATCCCTGGCCGTGCTCGGTCTGGATTTTATACTCACCGCAGTCATGTTTGGATAAGGGAAAGATGAAGTTCAGCAAAGTAGAATTTCTGGTTGGCGCCTTCATGCTGGCTGGCATCGCGGCCATTCTGGCATTGGCACTGCAAGTGGCGGGATTGAGTTTCAAACCGGAAGGAGAAACCTATACCCTGCGCGCCCATTTCGATAATATCGGCGGCCTGAAAGTACGCTCGCCGGTCAAGGTCGGCGGCGTCGTCGTCGGTCGTGTCAGCGACATCACCCTGGATCCCAAGAGCCAGGTCCCCATCGTTTCCCTGCAGATGCAGAAGAGTGCCGGCGAGTTCTCCGAGACCAGCACCCTCTCCATCCTGACTTCTGGCCTGCTCGGTGAGCAGTACATCGGTCTGGCACCGGGGTTCAGCGATGAGGAGATGGGCACCAGCATGCTCAAGGATGGCGACATGATCGAAGACACCAAGTCCGCCATCGTGCTGGAAGATCTGATTGGCAAGTTCCTCTACAGCCAGTCCTCTCCGGCCAACACACCCGCAACCAAGGAGTAACCATGTTCAAGAAGATCGCCCTGATGCTGGGTCTGATGACCAGCATGCTGTTCTCCCTCGTCGCCCGTGCGGATGTCAATACTTCGGACCCCTATGCCCTCGTGGATCAGGCCGCCCAGCAGACCTTTGCCCGCCTGAAAGCCGATCAGGCCCAGGTGAAGAGCAACCCCGATCACCTGCGCGTCATCATCCGCGAGGAGCTGCTGCCCTACGTGGACAACCGCTTCGCCGCCTACAAGGTGCTCGGCAACCAGATCAAACAGACGACCCCTGCCCAGCGTGACGCTTTTGTGGACGTCTTCACCGAGTACATGGTGAGCTCCTACGCGGACGCACTGGCACACTTCGACAAGCAGACCGTCAAGGTCCAGCCCGGCAAAGCCGCCGAGAGCAACATCACCGCCGTCAACGTCAGCGTGAAAGAGGCCGGCAAGCCGGACATCTTCCTCGAGTTCAAGCTGCGCAAGAACAACAAGACCGGCGAGTGGAAAGCCTTCGACATGGTTGCCGAAGGGATCAGCCTGCTCTCCGCCAAGCAGAACGAGCTGGGCGGCCTCATTCGCCAGAACGGCATCGATGCGGTGATCGCCCAGCTGCGTGAACACAACGCCAAGCCGCTGGTGATCAAGTCATGATCCTGAGCGGTGACTTGCAGGCCCCGCAGGTCAACGATCTGTGGCAACGCCGCGCCGACTGGTGGCAGGACGACCGGCTCGAACTCGGTGCCGTGACTACCCTGGATTCCGCCGGCCTTGCCCTGCTGGTCAAGTGGGCCAAGGCGGCACTGGCACGGGGTGCCACTCCGACACTGGTGGGTGCCTCCAACGATTTCCATACGCTGGCCAACCTTTACGGGGTGGCCAGCCTCTTTCATTCAACCCCGCTCACAACTGAGGACTCATAATGCAAGTCTCTGAAATTGAAGCGATACTCCTCGAGGCTTTGCCATTGTCCGAAGTCCATGTCAAAGGGGACGGCAGTCACTACCAGGTGATCGCCGTCGGCGACATGTTTGACGGCATGAGCCGGGTCAAGAAACAACAGGCCATCTATGCCCCGCTGATGGACAAGATCGCCACCAACGAGATCCACGCTCTCTCCATCAAGGCCTATACCGACGCCGAGTGGAAACGCGAGCGTAAATTCCAGCTGCCCTCCTGATTTGGTAAAGAAGTAAACCATGGACAAATTCAAGATCACCGGCCCCTGCACCCTCTCCGGTGAAGTGACCATCTCCGGCGCCAAGAATGCCGCCCTGCCCATCCTGTTTGCCACCCTGCTGTGTGACGAAGAGGTTCAACTCTCCAACGTACCGCGCCTGAAAGACGTGGGTACCACCCTCAAGCTGCTGGAGATGCTGGGCGCCACCACCAAGGTCAACGGCAACGTGACCGTGCTGACCGGCGCGGTAAACAATCATGTCGCCCCCTACGAGCTGGTGAAGACCATGCGAGCCTCCATCCTGGCCCTGGGCCCGCTGGCAGCCCGCTTCGGTGCAGCAGACGTCTCCCTGCCCGGCGGCTGTGCCATCGGTGCCCGCCCGGTCAACCTGCATGTCCACGGCCTGGAGCTGATGGGCGCGAAGATCGTCATCGAAGAGGGTTACATCAAAGCCCGCGTCGACGGCCGCCTGAAAGGGGCCCACATCCTGATGGACATGGTTTCCGTGACCGGTACCGAGAACCTGATGATGGCCGCCACCCTGGCTGACGGCCGCACCGTGATCGAAAACGCCGCCCGTGAGCCGGAGGTGGTCGATCTGGCCAACTTCCTCAACGCGCTCGGAGCTAACATTCAGGGCGCCGGCACCGATACCCTGACCATCGACGGCGTAGAACGTCTGCACGGTGGCAGCTACAGCGTGCAGCCCGATCGCATCGAGACCGGCACCTTCCTGGTAGGCGCCGCCGTGACCGGTGGCAAGATCACCTGCCGCAACACCGACCCCAGCCTGCTGGAAGCCGTACTGGTCAAACTGGAAGAGGCTGGCGCCCTGATTGAAAAGGGTGACGACTGGATAACCCTCGACATGACAGGTCGCACCCTGAAACCTGTCACCATCAAGACCGCCCCCTACCCGGCGTTCCCGACCGACATGCAGGCCCAGTTCACCGTGCTGAACGCGGTCGCCCAGGGCACCGGCATGGTCACCGAGACCATCTTCGAGAACCGCTTCATGCACGTGCCCGAGCTGGTACGGATGGGTGCCGACATCGAACTGCAGGGCAATGTGGCCATCTGCCGCGACACCCATCAGCTCAAGGGTGCCCAGGTGATGGCGACCGATCTGCGCGCCTCCGCCAGCCTGGTGCTGGCCGGCTTCGTGGCCGAAGGGGCCACCATCGTCGATCGCATCTATCACATCGACCGTGGCTACGAAGACATCGAGCACAAGCTGCAAGGCCTGGGTGGTCGCATCGAGCGCATCAAGGAATAAGCTGGCTTCACCATGAGCCGACGATAAAAAAGGCCCCCTCGCCAGGCGAGGGGGCCTTTTTCATGACTCCGAATGGCGGCACCCCCTTCTCCTCTTGCGGGAGAAGGGGCGGGGATGAGGAGGACAAGCAGACACCCTTTCCCCGAGGGAGAGGGTCAAGGGTTCAGGCGGTCAGCCGCTCCAGCTCGCCGATAAGCCAGATGGCCTCCTGGCGATGGGAGCCGCACACGTCCGCCATGGGGCGAAAGCCGCCGCACACCGCCGGGCGCTCCGGCTGGCCGAAGATCTTGCACCCCAGGTGCGCATCGAGCTGCACACAGGGCACACCGGCGGGCTTGCCATCCGGCATGCCGGGAATGGCACTGCTGATGCTGGGGGCGATGCAGCAGGCACCGCATCCCTGACGACATTCCATGTGATTTTTCCTCTGTGGGGCACCGCAGTGTAGCAAGGAGTCCGGTTTCTCCTAAGCCTTATCCCTGCCCGGGCACCCTGGCGCCCTGCAGAGCGCAAAAAGCCCGGCAGTGCCGGGCTTTTTGCTGCGGGAGTCAGCACATCACAGGATGATGTCGCGTACCACGCTGTCTTTGCGATCCAGGAAGTGGATCGACTTGATACGACGGATGGTGCGCGATTTGCCACGGATCAGCAGGGTCTCGGTGGTCGCCATGACGCCGTCGCTGGTGATCCCTTCCAGCAGATCACCCTTGGTGATGCCGGTGGCCGAGAAGATGACGTTGTCATTCTTGGCCAGATCTTCGAGCTTGAGCACCTTGCTCACGTCGATGCCCAGCTCCTCGCAGCGCGCGATCTCCTGTTCACCCAGGGCGCGAACCTCGGGGCTGTCACCCTTGACCTGGTGGCGGGGGATCAGGCGAGCCTGCATGTCCCCGTCCAGGGCGCGGATCACCGCCGCCGAGATCACCCCTTCCGGTGCGCCACCGATGCCGTAGAGCATGTCCACTTCGCTGTCCGGCAGACAGGTGAGGATGGAGGCGGCCACGTCACCATCGGGAATGGCGAACACCCGCACCCCCAGGCCCTGCATCTCCTTGATCGCCTTGTCATGACGCGGCTTGGCCAGGGTGATGACGGTCAGACGGGAGAGGGGCTTGCCGAGCGCCTTGGCCACGGCCTTGAGGTTCAGCTCCAGGGCCTGATCGAGATCGATGGCGCCTCTCGCCTTGGGGCCCACGATCAGCTTTTCCATGTACATGTCGGGGGCCTTGAGGAAGGATCCCTTGTCGCCCACCGCCAGCACGGCCAGGGCATTGGCCTGACCCATGGCGGTCATGCGGGTCCCTTCGATGGGGTCGACCGCGATGTCCACGGCGTCGCCCTGACCCGTGCCCACCTTCTCGCCGATGTAGAGCATGGGGGCTTCGTCGATCTCCCCTTCGCCGATCACAATCTCGCCATCGATCTGGATCTGATTGAGGATGTGACGCATGGCCGCCACGGCCGCGCCATCGGCGATATTCTTGTCACCACGTCCGAGCCACTTGTAGCCAGCCAGTGCAGCCGCTTCCGTCACTCGGGAAAATTCGATTGCCAGTTCACGTCTCATCGCATATCCAACCTTAGGAGCTCGAAAACGGGCGGCATTCTACCACAAGGGCAAACCTTTGCGCGTAAAAGTGGCGACCAGCCACATAAATCCCGGTTTTCATCCCGCTGACATGGAACCGACACGGTTTGTTCATTGCACGGTCACCCGACTGTCATCTGTCACTTCTAGCATGGCCCCGTCTTTTAAAACAAAAGCTTGCAACACAAGGGATCATGATGAAAAAGCTGACAGTAGTAGCATTGGCTCTTACCGCCGCCTTCCAGGCTCAAGCCGTCGAAGTGTACAAAAACGAGAGCACCCTGCTCGACCTCTACGGCCGCATCTACGCCGGCCAGTTCTTCGGCGAGAAGAAAGAGCTGGACGCCAACGGTGACATCAAGAACGAATACAGCGACAAACAGGGGGCCAACCAGTTTGTCCGTCTGGGCGCCAAGGTAGAGAGCGAGATCAACCCGGGTCTCAAGGCGCTGGCCCAGTACGAACTGCAGATGTACATCAACGACAGCGAGAAGACCGTCAGCGAGAACTCCGACAACCTGCGTACCCGTCTGGCGTTCGCCGGTGTCGGCGCCAACTGGGGAACCGTCACCTTCGGTCGCCAGAAGGGGGCTCCTGGCTTCCTGGCGGACTGGACTGATGTCTCTCTCTCAGATGGTTACGGCAACGAGGCACTGGGCGCCAAGACCGACACCTTCGCCACCAACCGCGCCGGCTCCGTGCTGAAGTACTCCGGCCTGTTCAACGGTTTCCAGGTCGATACCAGCTACAAGTTCGATGGCGGTGACACCGAAGAGACCTCCAGCAAGGACAGCGATGCCGCCTACGGTGCCGCCGTGGCCTACACCTTCCCGTTCAACCTCTCCCTGGGGACCGCCTACAACGTGGGCATCCGCGACAAGAGCGGTGAAGAGGATGCCAAGCTGTGGCTGCTCTCCGCCAAGTACGACAACAAGGCCCTCTACGCCGCCCTGAGCTATGCCGACGGCAGCGACTTCCTGGCCACTGGCAAGGATCACACCGGCTGGGAAGGGGCGCTGGGTTACAACTTCGAGAGCGGCTTCGGCCTGATGGCCCTGTGGAACAAGCAGAAGGTGGAGCAGGCTGGCAAGTCTGACTACGACTCCATCGACTACTACACCCTGGGTGCCCAGTACAAGTTCAACAAGAACCTGCGCGTCATCGGCGAGTACCGCATCAACAACCTCGACAGCCATGACAGCGGCAAGCTCAACACCAAGGATGACTTCCAGCTGGCGGCCCGCTACGACTTCTAAGTCGGCAACCACCTGACGACACGGCGCGCAGAGCACTCTGCGCGCCGTTTTTTATTGCGTCAGGCCAGGGGTTTGTACGCCGACACCAGCAACAGCATGGGGCGCTCCGCCTCCTCCGCCAGGGCCGGGTTGGCCGCAATCTGCGCCACCGTCGGCCCCCACTCCTCCACGCGGCGGATCTGAAACCCGGCGGCGACAAGGGCATTGAGGTAGGTGCCCAGGGTGCGGTGATACTTGACTACCCCCTCCGCCAGCCAGTTGCTGACCCGCTTGCCCTCGGCCTGGTAGCCGTTGACGGGCCAGGAGCGGCGTCCCTCTGCATCCACCAGCCAGCCCTGCGGCTGCGGGCAGGTGAAGATGGGGTGCTCCACCGAGAACACCAGGCTGCCGCCAGCCACCAGCGCACGGTGGATCTCCGCAAACAGCGGCGCCACCTCGGGCAGGTAATGGAGCGCCAGGGAGCTGTAGATGAGATCGAAAGGCTCATCGGACAGCGCAAGACCGTCCAGATCTCCCTGCCGATAGCGGATGGCCTCATCCCGGGTCAGCTCGGCGGCACGGGCCAGCATCTTCGCGGAGAGATCGATACCGACCACATCGGCAGCCCCGAGATCTCTGGCTGCCCGGCAGAACCAGCCATAACCGCAGCCCAGATCCAGCACCCGCTTGCCGGCAAGCTCCGGCAGCATGGCGTGCAGCGCCGGCCACTCCGGCGCCCCCGCCAACCCGTGAAGGGAGCGTGGCAGTTGGGCATAGCCCTCAAAAAACCCTGGTTCGTCATAGATATTTTGTGACATTGCACTGTTTCCTCTGGAAGATGGTCAGCCTCTCTGGCCGACGACCCGGCCCTTGCCAAGCATACCGTCGGTCATGACAGACCATAAAAAAAGCAGAGACCCGGGCGGGCCTCTGCTCTGTCTCGCACCCGCAGCCTGGCTGCGAGGCAACAAAAAAGGCCATAGACGAGGCAACGTCTATGGCCTTGGTTCAGTCGTGCGGCAAGGTCACGGCTCCCGCGAGGTAGCGAGATCCGGTCGTCACTGCACGATGAATGGATGGGAGGTCTGGGCCTCCACCGGCTCCGGACAATGCTTCATCGTGCGCATCTGTACGGAGTTCATTCGGGTCACTCGCTGATCCGAAGCATAAAGGGTCATGTCACGCACCCGGCCGGGCCGGTTCCATCAACACATTGAAAAATCTGGTGCCACTCTAGGGGACAGGAGTCTCAGAGGCAAGCCCGGCAGATCATGTTTGCCGACCCTCTCACCCCAGCTTCTTCTGCCAGAACATGGCCCGGCCCACCTCAGGATCCAGCTCATAACCCGCAAAGCCGCTGGCGCGATAGGCAGCCTGGGCCACCTTGTTCCCCTCCAGCACCTCCAGGGTCAGCTTGCAGCAACCGAGCTCCCGGGCGAGCCGCTCCGCCTCCGCCAACAGCTGCTTGCCGATGCCCTGGCCGCGATGGGTAGGGTGCACCGCCACGTCGTGGATATTGAGCAGCGGCTGACAGGCGAAGGTCGAAAAACCCTCGAAGCAGGTGGCAACGCCAGCGGGCTCCCCATCGACCCAGGCCAGCAGCACATGAGCACCGGGTCGCGCGGCCAGGGCTTCGGCCAGATTCGCCTTCACCTCGTCCGCCAGTGCACTGCCGCCCCCCATCTCGTCCCTGGCGTATTCGTCCAGCATCGCGATCAGCGCCTCGCCGTGGCGAGGGTTGTGCAGATCCGCCCTGATGATCTCGACCATGTTTCTCTCCCTGTGTGTGCCGGATGGTGCGCCAAGGCGCGAGGCCACCATGGTAGCGTCCCCTCCGAACCGAACCAAGGTTCCCCCGGCCTTTTCCCCGAGGTTCCAGCCCCCTCAGTGCCTGCCGCCAATGATCTCTTTTTCTTGCATCTTCTCCTTGCAAGGCAAATGAAAATCAATATCATTAGCAACCTCTCGCGATGAGAGAAATCAATAATTACAATTAAATCAACAAGTTCAGGCCGATTGGTCGACAAAGAGTCACACCCAGATGAACCATTCCAACTCCCCGCGCGCCTTGCTGGGCGTCGCCTTGCTGGCGGTTTGCACCAGCCCCCGTGCCGAAGACGAAACCCTGACCGTGGTCGGCAAACGCAGCCAACATGAAGAGGTCGCCACCGCGACCCGTACCGCCACCCCGGCCAAGCTGGTGCCCCAGAGCATCGAGACCGTCAAGGCAAGCGAGCTGACCGCCTTCGGCCAGCCCACCCTGAGTGAAGCCCTGACCGGCATCCCTGGCGTCAACGCCAGCGGCGACACCCGTTTTGACGGCGTCACCATCCGCGGTTTCAGCGCCAGCAACGACTTCTACCTCGACGGCCTGCGCGACGACATGCAATACACCCGCGACCTTGGCAACATCGAACGGGTCGAAGTGCTCAAGGGCCCCGCCGCCGTGCTCTACGGCCGTGGCAGCACGGGCGGCATCGTCAACCGGGTCAGCAAGGTTCCCCAGAAGGGGCAGGCCTCCAGCGTCAGCGCCCAGGTCGGCAGCTTCGACAGCCGACGCTTCGCCGCCGATCTCAACGGCGAGGCAGGAGAGCGGGTACAGGTGCGCCTGAACCTGGCCCAGGAGGACAAGGAGAGCTTTCGCGACGACGTGACCAGCAAGCGCACCCTGCTGGCCCCCTCCGTCAACTGGGAGATCACCGACACCCTGAACTGGCTGGTGCAATACGAGCGCAACGAGCACGATCGCACCCCGGATCGCGGCATTCCCGGCGTCGATGGTCGCCCGGCGGATGTCCCCATCGAGAGCGTCTACAGCGACACACGCCGCGACTTCATCGACGATGTGGCCCAGTCCACCCGCTCCCGCTTCACCTGGGACATCAACGATCAGTGGCAACTGCGCCAGCAGCTCGGCTACACCACCCTCGACAGCCAGTTCGACAATACCTATGTCACCAGCGTCAAGGGTGACAAGGTGACCCGCGCCCGCTGGCAGCAGGATCTCAAGGCCAGCAGCCTCACCAGCAACACCGAGGCGGAAGGCCAGCTGCAAACCGGCCCCATCGCCCATCGTCTGCTGGTGGGTCTGGAGCAGGGCTGGCAGGATCGCACCCCCAAGCTCTACCAGAACGCCAACCCGATCCCGGCAGGCAACCTCTATGATCCGGGCTCCCTGCCCACCTACGACGGCGCCATGAAACTCTCCAGCGACGCCCATCACAGGGTGCGCGGTGTCGGCCTCTATGTGCAGGATCAGCTCAGCCTGGGCGACTGGCACCTGCTGGCAGGCCTGCGCCGCGACGACTTCACCGTCACCAGCCGCCGCAACGACCTCGACAAGGAAGAGACCCTCTCGGTCACCAGCCTGAGTCCGCGCCTGGGCCTGGTGTGGAACCCCATCGAGGAGCATGCCTTCTACACCTCCTACAGCAAGACCTTCACCCCGGTGGGCGGTGAGCTTATCGGCATCACCCCGGGGGACAAGAACAACAACCTGGATCCCCAGCACACCCGGCTCTATGAAGGGGGCGTGAAGAGCGACTGGCTGAACGGCCGCCTCGCCACCACCTTCTCCCTCTACCGGCTGGAGATGTACAACAAGCGCAGCAAGGATCCGCTGGATCCCACCCGGGTGATCCTCACCGGTCTGCAGCGCACCGACGGCATCGAGCTGAGCGCCCGTGCCCAGCTGACCGACGAGATCTATCTGCGCGGCGGCGTCGCCATCCAGGATGCCGAGCAGGTCAAGGCAGACGCGGACCTGCAAGGCAAGCGGCCGATGAACGTCTCCCGCCAGAACGGCCAGCTGTTCGCCGGCTACCAGAGCGGCAAGCAGGGCTGGTTCGGCGAGACCGGGGTGACGGCGGTGGGGGATCGCTTCGCCGACAACGCCAACACCACCACCTTGCCCGGTTACGCCCGCTTCGACGCCCGTGCCGGCTACCGCTGGCCCCAGTGGGAAGCCCAGCTGAGCGTGGAGAACCTGACCGATCACGACTACTTCGTCAGCGCCACCAGCGCGGCCCAGATCATGCCGGGCACGCCCCGTCAGCTGCACCTGACCGCCGCCTACCGCTTCTGATCCTCCCTGTTTACCGACCCCTCTGGCCAGCGTTCGCTGGCCAGATTGTTATGAAGCACCGAACGATGACACGCAGAAAACTTCCCCTGCACAACAACAAGTGGGTGCGCCGCATCCACGCCTGGGCCGGCTTTGCCACCCTCACCCTGATGCTGCTCTACGGCCTCACCGGCCTCTGGCTGCAACACAGGGCCGTGCTGCCCCTGCCCGGTCCCCACACCGCCAAATCGAGCGAAGAGATAGTACTGAGCACGCCGCTGGCCAGCCCGGATGAATTGAAAGCCCTGCTGCAACAGCGTTATGCAGACATGTTCGAGGAGGGGAGACCCCAGATCACCCCGCCCCAGACCCTGCCCACACCATCCGGCGCCCTCACCCTGCCGGCCCGCTGGGAGCTGCGCGGTGTCACCCTCAGCCAGAGCGTGGCCGCCAGCTATGTGGAAGGCACTCTGCTGGTGCGCACCGAGCTGCAGCAGGCCAACTTCGCTGCCAGCCTCAACCGGCTGCACCGTGGCATGGGCACCGGCCTGCCCTGGCAACTGGTGGGCGATCTGGCGGCCCTGGCCATGCTGCTGCTGGCCCTCACCAGCCTGCTGATGTGGAACAAGCTGCACGGCCCCGCCGGTCGCGGCATCACCCTGCTGCTGCTGGGCGCCCTGGTCACCGTGCTGGTGGCCCTGCTCTAGCCCTTTTACCGACACCAAAACGGGATCCCGCTCCCGGCGGCGGTAACCTTGCCCGCACCTCGGGTAACAAAGGGTAACCGGCCGCCGATGGGGGTCACAGTTGGCGACCAGGCGGCTGGATAGGGAGCACCTGCGGCTGATAGGGTGCGCCCAGCTCCCGAACGCCACGAGGAATCATGCGCATCTCCAGCATCGAATGCGGGCGAGTGGTGGCCATCCTGGCCGTGATGACCATCCATCTCTCCCCTTTCAGCAACCCCTTCGACCCCGCCCTGTGGGACGGCACGCCCTACCCTCTGGTCGGGGCCGTCATCAACCAGCTCTGCCGCTTCGCGGTGCCGCTGTTCTTCCTGTGCGCCGGTTACTTCTTGCAGCCCGCCCTCGCCGCAGGCCACCCGCTGACGGTCGCACTGCGCTACTGCCGACCCCTGCTGGGGCTCTGGCTGGCGTGGAGCCTGCTCTACGTGCTGATACCCTTCAACCCGCTCGCGGCGGTGAGCGAGGGCTACCTGCCCGCCATGGCAGGCCAGTGGCAGATGCAGCTCGGGGATCCGCTCAACGTCTGGTGGGTGGGCGGCATGATCCACCTCTGGTTCCTGCCCGCCCTGATGGTGGCGGTGCTGATCCTGGGGCTCTGCCAGCAGGTCCGCCTGCCGAGGCTGGCCCTGCTGCTGGGGGCCCTGCTCTACAGCCTGGCCCTGATCGGTGGCTCCTATGGCCCGCTGCTGCCGGGGGGCGAGTGGGCCCTGCTGACCCGCAACGGCCCCTTCTTCTCCTTGCTGTTCGTGGCGCTTGGCGCCGAGCTGCGCCTGCGTGCCTGGCAGCCGGACGCCAGGCGCTGCGCCCTGATGATGATGGCGGGGATGGGGCTCTACGCCCTGGAGGCCGCAGGTCTGCTGCGCGTTGCCGCCGTCCCCCTCGCTCGTCATGATTTCCTGCTGGGTTCGCTCCCCTGGGCGCTGGGGCTGTTCGGCCTGCTGCTGGCCAACCCGGCATGGGGCAAAGGCAGCTGGCTGGAGCGCCAGGCCCCCAAGGTGCTCGGCCTCTACTGTCTGCACATGATGCTGGTGGTGTGGCTGATGATCTTCGGCCCCCAGGGCAAACAGGTGTGGTGGGAACTCCTCAAGGTACCCGCGCTGCTGGCGCTCACTCTGCTCGGCTACCGACTGCTGGCGGCCACCGCCCTCAGCCGCTGGTTGCTGCGGGCTCGCTAGAAACAGGACCCTGACCAGCCAGCAGATCAACGTGGTTCAGCGCAAAATCGTGCATCTGCTGGAGCAGGGGGATCAGGGCGGCGCCAAGGGGGCTCAGGCTGTACTCCACCCTGGGCGGTACGTCGGGGTAGAGGGTGCGGATGATGACACCGTCGCTCTCCAGCTCCTTGAGCTGGGCGGTGAGCACCTTCTGGCTCACCTCGGGCAGGCAGCGGCGCAGGTCGCCAAAGCGCCGGGTCTGTTCGCGCAGATGAAACAGAATGGCCGGCTTCCATTTGCCGGTCAGCAGGCTTAATACCTGATAGGCGGGACAGGGCAGTGAGGGCACGGTATGGCTCGTGAGTGGTTACTTTGCAGTAACTATGCCACGAAAATGTGCCTTCTTGCAGCCAAGATGCCGGCTTCCTATGATGCGGATTCCGTCAATCAACGCCCACGAGAGGTTTATCATGCCCAGCCTGCTACAGATCCATTTCAACTTCCCCGCCCAGATGATGGGACCAGCCCTCACTGCTGCGGCCATGCCGTTGGCCGACTCCATCACCCGGGAGCCGGGCTTCATCTCCAAGATCTGGACCGAGAATCCGCGCACCGGCGAGGCGGGCGGCATCTATCTGTTCGAGGATGAGGGGAGTGCCCTCGCCTACGCCACCATGCATGAGCAGCGGGTGCTCGCCATGGGCGCCAGCGCGGTGCAGTACAAGGTGTTCGACGTCAACGAGCCCCTGAGTCGCGTCACGCGCGGTCTGGTGTGATCTCCTCGCCCAGCAGCAACCGGTAGCAGGTATCCTGCTGCCAGATGAAGCCCAGCCGCTCAAATAGCCGCTGGCTGGGCAGATTGTCCGGTTCGATATCCGCAAGCAGGGTGACGATGCCAAGCTGGCGGGCATAGACGATCAGGGCGCTCAGCGCCTCCCCCATCAGACCTTGTCCCCAGTGGCTGCGGGCCAGCATGCAGCCCACCTCCGCCTGGCGCAGGCTGGCGCCGGCCGCAAAGCTGTGCAAGCCGCAGGTGCCCACCAGGCGGCCGCTGCCGCGTAACTCCAGCCCCCACTCCAGCGACTCGCCGCCAGCCAGCAACCGCTCGACGCTAGCCAGCATCTGCGACACGGTGGCAAGGGAGGGAAACGGCGGCTCCCCGACGAAGCGCATCACCAGGGGATCCCCGTAGATGGCGAAGAGATCGGCAGCATCCCGCCCATCGAAGGGGCGCAGTCGCCCTCTTGGCGTCAGCAGTACGGGCAGTTCACGGGGCAGGGATGGCACGGAGTCGTATCGCCTTGTCTGGTCAAAGGAGTCCCATCATGAGGCTCAGAACCTCAGGGTCAAGCCGATATTGGCCTGCCACTGGGTGATCAGCTCCCCTCGCACCCGAAAGGCGCAGATCTCGGGGTTGCAGAGAAACTGGCTGTCGTCGTTGACCAGGGCACCATAACCGCGCACCTCGGCCCGCACAGCCAGATGTTCGGTCAGGCGCGGCTGCACCCCGAGGGCCAGGGACATGGAAGGGGCCGTCTCGCTGTCGTAGGCATCGAAGCGGGTGACCCCTATCCCGGCACCGATATAGGGGGCCATCAGGTTGTCCGAGAGAGTCAGGGCCCCGGCAAACTGCAGGGTGTCCACCGTCAGCCTGTCGGGCAGTTCGGGGGACATCCGGGTCGACTGGTGGCTGTAGAGCAGTTCCACCATGCCGGGGTCATCCACCTCCCTGCTGATGAAGAGCCCCCAGCTGCCGGAGCGCTCCCCTTGCAGGGTGTCGATGTCGCTCCCGTGCGGCGTGGGGGCCGGCTCGTCCATGGCCCGAAAGTCGATGGCCGAGCTGTATCCCGCAAAGGGAGTCAGCTGCCAGCCCGTCGCCGGGGGCTCGGCTGCCCAGCCCGCCAGGGGCAGCAGCAGCCCAGGCACCATCCCCATCGCTCCTCTCATGTGCTCATCCTTTGGTGAAAAGACCTGCGCAAAGCATATCAGAGCGCCCGTCTCCCACACTGGACAGGCGCTGTACAAGCCTCATTGCCCCGCTCCCGATGGAAAAATCTGTGCTCCCCGGGGTTATTCATCCGGGATTAACCTCGGCCCCGTAAGCTGGCGGCGCCACAGCGGTGGCATCAACAAACGAGGATCTCAGGAATGGTTGCCGCGCAACTCAACGACCCCCAAAGCACGCTCTCCGATACCCTGAGGGCCACCGCCCACGCCATCGAGGAGAGCCACATCAGCCTGCGCCAGATGCTGGCCCTGGTGGGCGAGCAGGGCATGCTGCTGTTTTGCGTGCTGCTCACGGTTCCCTTCCTGCTGCCGGTTTCCATTCCCGGCGTCAGCACCCCCTTTGGCCTGCTGATCCTCTTCATCGGCATCGGCATTACCCTCAACCGGGTGCCCTGGCTGCCCGCCTTCCTGATGGAGCGCCGCTTCGCCGCCGAGCACCTCAAGCCGACCCTGCACAAGGGGGCGGATCTGCTGGCCCGCATCGACCGCTTCATCCGCCCGCGCCTGCTCATCCTGACCGGCAGCGTGACCATCAACCGCTGCAACGGCCTGCTCATCATGCTGGCCGCCCTGCTGCTGATGCTGCCGCTCGGCGCCATTCCCTTCACCAACGCCATGCCCGCCTGGGCCATCCTGCTGCTGGCCATCGGCATGTTGCAGCGGGACGGTCTCTTCGTCGCCCTCGGCTATGCTCTGGTCGCCGCCACCCTGGTCTGGTTCAGCGCCCTGGCCATCGGCCTGCTGATGGCGGGGCAGAATATCTCGACCCTGTTCGGCTGATCTGGCCCGGCCAAATGAAAGAGGGCGACCCCGGGTCGCCCTCTTTCCTGTTCACTGCGCCCCTCAGGGCGCCCCATCGTGGGCCACCCGGTTGCGCCCGCCCCGCTTGGCCCGATAGAGCCACTCGTCCGCCCGGGCCAGCACGGTGCCAAGATCCTCTCCCGGCCGGATCAGGGTGGTGCCCAGACTCACGGTCACGGGGGCGGGATCCGGCGCCATGGCCGCCACTGCGGCGCGGATCCGCTCCGCCACCTTCAGCAATATCCCCTCGTCGATCTGCGGCAGCAGGATCAGAAACTCCTCGCCACCGCTGCGCACGAAGAGATCCTCCCCCCGCAACTGGGCGGAGACGCACTCGCAGACCCGGCACAGGACCTTGTCACCGGTCTGGTGGCCGAAGCGATCGTTGATCTGCTTGAAGTGATCGAGATCCAGCATGATGAGGCCGGTGAGATGCTGCCCCTGCACCTTATGGTGATACTGGTCGAAGAAGAAGTGGCGGTTGTAGAGGCCGGTGAGCTGATCCGTCTCCCCGAGCCGCTTGAGCCGCTGTTGCAGCTCGTGCTGGCGGGTGATGCTGCGGGTCATCCAGGCCACCGCCCGCTTCCCCTCATATAAAGAGGGCAAGGGCGCTATCTTGCCCTCGAAACGCTGCATTCCCTGGGGCCCGGCGTCAGCGTCGATGCCGTCCACCTCGGCGGGGGAGAGGTCATACTCCACCACCTGCACCTGGCCGCTGGCGAGGGCCTGAGCCACCTGCGCCATCACCCACTGCGCCTTGTCCTCGGGCAGCACGTCCAGCAGTTGTCTGCCGATCAGCGGGTTGCCGTTCTGGTAGGACTGCTGCTCCATCCCGCCGATGTACTCGATGTAGTAGCCATCTTCGCTGAGGATGAAAACGGGATCCGGCAACTGGGCCATCACTTCGTAGAGTTGTGCCACTGAGAGCGCCATCCGAGCTCCTTGCTATCCGTGGGAGTGGGTCCCTGTACTCCTGTTATACAAGACTCATGGAGTATCGCACAGGGGCAGAAAGCTGCCTGCCGGGCGGGAAGGATGCGGTCGGTGACGTGCCCACCGGACAAGCCTCCGGCAAAGTGAATGGTAGCAATCGGGGATGCTGTCAGAACCAGGGTTGTCAGACAGTCAGGAAGGTTTTTTTGCCTTCAGGCAGTGCGACATGCCAACCCCTGTGACGTCAGGGGCGCCACAGGGGTATTCCCGCCCCCGGACAAGGGGGGCAGGGCCGGATCCCGGTCAAGAGGGATCCGGCGAGCCGACATCAGCGGGCAGCGGATCGACTGGCGTTCCAGAGCAGTTCGCCGCTCTTGAGATCCATCAGGCTCATGGCGAGCCGGCATCAGCGGGCAGCGGATCGGCTGGCGTTCCAGAGCAGTTCGCCGCTCTTGAGATCCATCAGGCTCATGGCGAGCCGGTAGCGGCCCCCTTCAGAGAGGAGATCCCCGTAGAGCATGTAACCCGCCCCGGTCTGGCGACCCAGGCGCACCAGGGAGGCGGGGTTCATGCCCCCCTGCTGGTATTCGAGCTGACCCGTGATGGCCGCCACCTGGCCCGGGTCTGCGAAACGAAAGCCGCTATTGGCCTGAATGCGCTGGATCATGGCCACCGCCAGGGGCTGGGTGCTGAAGGGCTCACCTGTACCGTTCTGGGGCGCCATCAGCAGCAGTACCGGGCTGCTGCCCGCCAGCGCCTGCACATCGGCGGCCTTCAGGAAGTCATCGGCCAGGGCGACCGCCAGCCCCGTCGGTGCCACGGGTTTGGGAGCAGGCACCGGCTCGGCCTTGTCAGGCTCGGCCACGGGTTTCTCTGGTTTGGTCACCGGCTTGTCCGGCTCGCCGACCGGCGCAGGCGTCCCCCCATAGGGATTGACCGCACATCCGCCCAGCAGCAGGGCACCCACCATCAACAAGGAACGCAGCTTCATCTTTTCTCTCCGCCAGAAGTGTGCAAGGCGCACTTCGTCCATCATCCACTTTGACGGAGCCAGACTCCGCCGCCCCTCCATGCTAGAGACAAACCCGCCCCGGGTCGATGCGCACATGGGCAGGGGGCGACAGAGACTGGCGAAGCGGAGGGCACAAAAGGGTGGCAAGGCTCCACCCGATTCCGTTAGGGTAGCCAGAGCCCAGACCCCAGAGGAGCCCCCATGCACGGACCCGATCCCGCCAACCCCCACCCCATGAACGGCTTCCCCCAGGTGTGCTTTATCAAGAACACCATCAAGGGACCCAATATCGAGGTGGGTGACTACACCTATTACGACGATCCGGAGGATGCGGCGGGCTTCGAGCGCAACGTCCTCTACCACTTCCCCTTCATCGGCGACAAGCTCATCATCGGCAAGTTCTGCGCCATCGCCCGCGGGGTCAAGTTCATCATGAACGGCGCCAACCACCAGACCTCCGGCCTCTCCACCTACCCCTTCTTTATCTTCGGCAACGGCTGGGAGAGCGCCGCCCCCAAACCTGGCACCCTTCCCTACAAGGGAGACACCCTCATCGGCAATGACGTCTGGATAGGCTATGACGCCCTGATCATGCCGGGCGTCAAGGTCGGCAACGGCGCCATCATCGCCGCCCGCTCAGTGGTCACCACGGACGTGCCCGACTACGCCGTGGTCGGCGGCAACCCCGCCAAGGTGATCCGCTATCGCTTTGACGACGACACCATCGCCCGTTTGGGCGCCCTCGCCTGGTGGGACTGGCCGGTGGAGCGGATCAGCCGGAATTTGAACTTGATCGGCGGCGGGGAGATTAGTGAGTTGGAGACGGTGGGGTTATAGGGAGTAATCAGGGCGAATAGGGTAAGACTCGCATCAAAAAATGTGCGGCTGTAGTGGTAAAACGTCGTCACCAAGTGGGTGCAGCTCATAACAACACTGGGTATATCACATCAAAAGACTCCAATGCTTCATTCATAATTCCATCGGAAGTACACTGGTCTACATGTCATGATAGTAATTTTGATAGTTTTCAGGAGAAAGCGAAACAATGATTGATAAACTGACAGCGTTTTCTGACTATTTCATAAAGATACCAGCTGCATTCTTAGTAGCCATTATATCTGTTCTTGGTCTCATTTTATTTTTGCCAGAAGAATACTCTAAAACTCTAGCTGTAGACGGCTTTAGAAATGAATATAGAGTTTTTTTGGGCCCGGCTTTTTTACTCACGCTATCATTTTGCGCAGCCAGACTATTCCATTTTTTGATGCAGGGATATCGTCAGAGACAAACACTCAAGAAACGACAGGCGGTACTTCATAATTTGACTCCAGAGGAAAAAGGTTACCTGATAGCATACATAGAAGAACAGCAGAACACGGTTTATGTTGGTATAGATGATGGAGTAATGGCTGGACTACGTGCAAAAGGTATTACCTATCTGGCAGCAAGCATGGGGGACATGCTCAATGGCTTTGCATTTAATCTACAACCTTGGGCTCGTGAATATTTGGATAGGAATCCAAGCTTATTAGATGGCTATACTGGAGCTCCAATGACTCCGCGCCAAAAGTTGCATTCAAGATGGTAGACCTAACAAGTAAATTAACTACACACCTTCTACATCTATCATGGTAGAAACTACAACCGTCATTTAAGCGTTATGTTGAAGGAGAGTCTAGATGATTCGTAGCCTAAGAAAGGGACAGACATCAATTGAAATTTGGTACAAATATGGGGCTGACTCTATAGGCGCTAAACAAGCTGAGATTGAACTTATGGATAAGCATGCAATATTCCGAATTAGATTGTCTCCGGTGGATAAAAATCAATCACACGATGCTGATAACATTTTTATAGACAATCTAGAAACAATATCTAAAATTATAATTTGGGACGAGCATATTCGTAAGAACACTAGTAAATCCATCAATTCTCACTCGGAGAAAATTTCTTTTGTAAACCTTGAGATAGTTTATAAAAAAAGGCATGCATTTTCTTCTGATTTAAGACCTCTAGATGAGGACGGTTTGGAATTTTATATAAAAAACACTTAACTAATTTCATTTGAACAACCGCGTAGCGGGGTTCAACAATATAAGTTCTTATAATGATATCTATCATAAAAGCAAAGACAGGAGCATTGCTCCTCCCTCTTATTCGCTGAGGCGAGCCCGCTTGTCCAGGCCGCGAGACAGGATGTCAAGCGAGCGGCGCCAGACCATGGGCCAAATCGGGCAAGGACGAGCGCCGCTCGACCCGATTTGGCGCGAGAACAGGGATGTTCGAAGCGGGCTTTGGCCGAAGCCATGGATGGTGAAAGCCAAAGGCCCGTCGGCGCGTGCCGTCGGACAAGCGGGTGAGCCGAAGGAACCCGATGAAGTAGGGCGAATAAGCGGGGGTGGCCGCTCGATTGGTGACTTTTCTTTGGCCACGCAAAGAAAAGTTACTCGCCCAAGCCCGAAGGGCGGGCGAAACCCCTTCGAGGTCAGCGGCCTCACGTCCTGCACGGCAAAGCCGTGCCTGCTTGCCACAGGCACGGAGTCTGGCTGGACGCCGGGATGCCACCGGCAAAGGGGCGTGGCCGCCCCTATCGGCCCAGGAAGGGCTCCCAGTCCTTGAACACCGGCTGCAACCCTGCCAGCCGCACGGCGGCGGCCACTTCCCCCACCGGGCGGTCGTCGTGGATGGCGAACTGCTCCAGCTCCTCTTTATCCCCCTCGGCATAGCCACCCGGCTGGGTGCGCGACTCGGCCGACATCTGGGTGATGCCAAGGCGCACTGCGCCGTTGCGAAAGGTGGCGGACTCGCGGGTCGAGAGGGACAAGTCCAGCGTGGGCGAGAAGAGGCGCCAGGCGCAGATAAGCTGGGCCAGCTGGCGATCCGACATGACCACGGCAGGCTCCAGCCCGCCGGTGCAGGGGCGCAGGCGCGGGAAGGAGAGCGAGTAGCGGCTCTGCCAGTGGTGGCGCTCAAGCCAGGCGAGGTGCTCGGCGACGAAGTAGCTGTCGGCACGCCAGTCCGCAGAGAGACCGATGAGCGCCCCCAGCCCTATCTTGTCGATACCGGCGCGGCCGAGCCGATCCGGCGTGGCGAGGCGCCATGCGATGTCCTGCTTGTTGCCGCGCAGGTGGTGGCGGGCATAGGTGGGGGCGTGGTAGGTCTCCTGATAGACCATGACCGAATCGAGGCCGAGGGTTTTCAGCTCGGCGTACTCGGCTTGCGAGAGGGGCTGCACCTCCATCCCCACCGTGCTGAAGTGACGGCGGATGATGGGCAACACCTGCCGAAAATAGGCGAGCCCCACCTTGTGCTCGTGCTCGCCGGTCACCAGCAGCACGCTGTCAAAACCGCGCGCCTTGATGGCCAGACACTCGCGCTCAATCTCCTCTGCATTCAGGGTCTTGCGCTTGAGGCGGTTGCTCATGGAGAAGCCGCAGTAGGTGCAGTCGTTGGCACAGAGGTTCGACAGATAGAGGGGCACATAGAAGCCGATGGTGTTGCCAAAGCGCTGGCGGGTCAGGCGCTCGGCCTCGGCTGCCATCTGCGGCAAATACGCCTCGGCGGCCGGGGAGATCAGCGCCATAAAGTCGGCCAGGGTGCGGCGGGAGGTAGTCAGCGCCCGCTCTACATCGGCGGCGGTCTTGGCGCGGATCTGCATGCCGATATCGTCCCACTCCAGCTCCTGCCATCTATCGAGAAAACTCTCCGACTTTCTCTCAACCCCCTCCCGGCCTCCCCCTTCACAAGGGGGAGGTGTTAATCCGCCCCCCCGATCTCCTACTTCACAAGAGGGCGAAGTCGACACTCCCTCCCCTGGCAAGGGGAGGGTCGGGGTGGGGTCATTGGCATGCTGACTCATAACGCCCCCAGAAAATCGGTAAGCGGGCTGGAGGCTTGCGCCTGCAGGGCGCGGGCGCCGAGACCGGCTTCATAGGCACTGCGCCCGGCGGTGCAGGCCAGCGCAAAGGCGCGGCCCATGGCGATCGGGTCGCCGCTCACCGCGATGGCGGTGTTGACCAGCACGGCATCGGCGCCGAGCTCAAAGGCGGCGGCGGCGTGGCTCGGCGCACCGATCCCCGCATCCACCACGACCGGCACATTGGCCTGCTCGACGATGATGGAGAGAAACTCCCGGGTCACCAGCCCCTGATTGGAACCGATGGGCGCACCGAGCGGCATCACGGCGGCGCAGCCCACCTCTTCGAGCCGTTTGCACAGCACGGGGTCGGCGCCGCAGTAGGGCAGCACCACAAAGCCCTCTTTCACCAGCTGCTCGGCGGCTTTCAGCGTCTCGATGGGATCGGGCAGCAGGTAGCGCGGATCGGGGTGGATCTCGAGCTTGAGCCAGTTCGTCCCCAGCGCCTCGCGGGCGAGGTGGGCGGCAAATACCGCCTCGGCGGCGGTCTTGGCCCCCGAGGTGTTGGGCAGCAGCTTGACCCCGAGTTGCCGAAGGGGCGTGAGGATATCGTCGTGGGCCTTGCCCGGTTCGAGCCGCTTGATGGCCATGGTCACCAGCTGGGAGCCACTTGCCTCGATGGCGGCGGCCATCAGTTCCGGGCGGGCAAACTTGCCGGTGCCGGTGAAGAGGCGCGAAGAGAAGGTGTGATCGGCAATCTTGAGCATGTCAGCCTCCGGCCACTGCGATAAGAAGAGATGAGGCCCCGCCGCAAGGCAGAGCGCGCGAAGATGGGACTGCGAGCATCATGGATCAGCCTCCCGCGATGGCGGTGAAGAGGTGGAGTTCGTCCCCGTCATTGAGACGGGTCTCGGCCCAGCGGCCACGGGGCAGCACGGCACCGTTGAGGGCCACCGCTACCCCCTGAGGGGAAATCTCCTGCACCGCCAGCAGCTCAGTCAGGCGCTGGCCGGTGGGCAGCGTCAGCTCGATATCGTTCAATCGGATCTTCATGGTTAATTCTCCAGGGCCGCGTGGGTGCTGCCGCAGACCGGGCAATCGGGGTCGGGAGCCAGCGTGAGGGTCTGCCACTGATGGGTCAACGCATCGAAGCGGCGCAATGTGCCCGCCACCGGGCTCGGCATCCCGAGCAGCATTTTCAGTGCCTCCAGCGCCTGCAAAGAGCCCATCACCCCGACCAGCGGGCCGGTGACACCGCTGGTCTCGCAGCTCTGGCTCACCTTGGTATCCAACGGATAAAGGCAGGCGTAGCAGGCGTGATCGCTGCTGGTGCGCACCATCAGCTGCCCCTGCCAGCCCACTGCGGCGGCACAGACCCAGGGCTTGCCCTGGGCCACGCAGGCGGCGTTGATGGCCTGGCGGGTGGCGAGGTTGTCGCAGCAGTCGATCACCAGATCCACCTCGGTCACAAACTCCGGCAGGCTGGCGGCATCGAGTCGCTGATTGATGGCAATCAGCTCCACCAGCGGGTTGTGGGCGGCCAAGCGCTCGCGGGCCAGCTCCGCCTTGGAGTGGTTGACCGCCTCGCTATCGAACAGGATCTGGCGCGGCAGATTGCTGGAGTCCACCGTATCGCCATCGGCCAGCCACAAAGTGCCCACCCCGGCCCCGGCCAGATAGAGGGCGAGCGGCGAGCCGAGCCCGCCGAGGCCCACGATCAGCACGGATTTATCCTTGAGCCGTGCCTGACCGGCTTCCCCCACTTCCGCCAGCATCAGCTGGCGGCCGTATCGCAGATACTCTTTGTCACTAAGAGAAGCGGCATCAGAGCGCATGTTCTGCCTCCCGTATCACGCAGGCCGAGCGCGGTTCATCCCCCGCCCCCACGGCGGCGAGCAGCCGCTCGGTCGCCCCCTGCCAGTCATCGCTTGCCGTGATGGCCGAGACCAGCGCAATGCTGCCGACCCCGCTTGCCTTGACCGCCGCCACCCGCTCCTCGCTGATGCCGCCGATGGCCACCGTGGGCCACTGCGCCATCAGGGCGCGGTAGTGGTGCAGCCGCGCCAGCCCCTGGGGGCGCGAAGGCATCGCCTTGGTGTTGGTCGGGAAGATATGGCCGAGCGCGATATAGGAGGGGGCCAGCTCGCGGGCCCGCATCAGCTCGAAGTAGCCGTGGGTGGAGATGCCAAGGCGCAGCCCGGCCGCCTGAATGGCGGCGAGATCGGCGGTCTCCATATCCTCCTGCCCCAGGTGCACGCCCCAGGCACCCGCCTCGATGGCCTGCTGCCAGTAGTCGTTGATAAAGAGCCGCGCCCCATGGCGGCGACCGAGCGCTACCGCATCACGAATGGCCGGCGCCACCTCTGTGGCGGGCAGATTCTTGATCCGCAGCTGGATGGTCTTGACCCCGGCCCCCAGCAGGCGTTTGAGCCACTTGACCGAGTCCACCACCGGATAGAGGCCGAGGTTGTGTTCGGTCGGCGCGAAGGGGCCCTGCGGCAGACGGGCGCTGCTCGCTTCATACAATCCAAAGCGGCGATCGAGCGGTGAGCCCGCCAGCACGGCACGGGGGAAGTGGGCAAGATCGGCAGGCCAGCCGAGATGGGCGATGGGCCCCGGGCCTGCGCCCACCCCTTGCGCCGCCGCCAAGCCCTGTTGCAGGTAGGCCCGCGCCAGGGTGATGGCGTCCTCCACCGGATAGTCCTGCGCCACCACGGCGGCGATGGCGCTGGCGTAAGCGCAACCGGTGCCGTGACCGTGGCGGGTATCGAGGCGCGGCGCGGCGAGCCAGAATTCGCAGCTCTCGTCCTGGTAGTAGTCGAGGCAGAGATCCCCGCCCCATTCAAGGTGGCCCCCCTTGACCAGCACGGCGCGAGCGCCGAGTTCGCGCAGCCGCCGGGCGGCGAGGCGCACCAGCTCGGGACTGGTGGCGGGCAGGCCGGTCAGGGCTTCCAGCTCGGGACCGTTGGGGGTGATGAGGGACAAACGGGGCAGCAGGTGCTCGCGCACCGCCACCAGCATGCCGGGCTCCGCCATGGGGGTGCCGGTGCTGGCGATGGCCACCGGGTCGTAGACCACGAAGGGAGCCTCGACGGTCGACAACCTGCGTGCCAGCACCTCCACATGCAGCCGGGTCGGCAGCAGGCCGATCTTGATGGCGGCGGGTGGCAGATCCAGCCCCAGGGCATCGATCTGGGCGGCGAAGGTCTGCATCAGCACGGGGTCGACCATCTTCACCGCCACCGAGTTCTGGGCGGTGATGGCAGAGATGACCGAGCAGCCGTGCACGCCGAGGTCATGCATTGTGTGCAAGTCGGCCTGAATGCCGGCCCCGCCGCCGGAGTCAGACCCGGCGATGGTCCAGACCACGGGGCGGGCCTGCGTCACAGGCGACAGGTCGGCGGGGCTGACAGCCCCGCGCTCGCTGCTCACGCCTCCTCCCCTGCGGCCTGCTTCAGGGTCGCCGCCTGATGGTAGATCTCGCCGCCGGTCTCCTTGAAGGTTTCCGCCATGCGGGCCATGCCGCTCTCCACCTCGGCCACCACCCGCTCCTGCTGACCGTCCATGCCGACCAGCTTGATCTCCACGGCTTCCAGTTTCGCCGCATAATCGCGCACGTCCTGGGTGATCTTCATGGAGCAGAACTTGGGCCCGCACATGGAGCAGAAGTGGGCCACTTTGCCGGACTCCTGAGGCAGGGTCTCGTCGTGGTAGGCGCGGGCGGTGTCGGGATCCAGGGCCAGGTTGAATTGATCCTCCCAGCGGAACTCGAAGCGCGCCTTGGACATGGCGTTGTCGCGGATCTGGGCGCCCGGGTGGCCCTTGGCCAGATCGGCGGCGTGGGCGGCGATCTTGTAGGTAATGAGCCCCTGCTTCACGTCCTCCTTGTTGGGCAGGCCCAGGTGTTCCTTGGGGGTCACGTAGCAGAGCATGGCGCAGCCGTACCAGCCGATGAGCGCGGCGCCGATGCCGGAGGTGAAGTGATCGTAACCCGGGGCGATGTCGGTGGTGAGCGGGCCCAGGGTATAGAAGGGCGCCTCGTGGCAGTGCTCGAGCTGCTCGGTCATGTTGCGCTCGATCATGTGCATGGGCACGTGGCCGGGGCCCTCGATCATCACCTGCACGTCGTACTCCCACGCAATTTTGGTGAGCTCGCCCAGAGTGCGCAGCTCGGCGAACTGGGCCTCGTCGTTGGCGTCGTAGACGGAGCCCGGACGCAGACCGTCACCCAGCGACAAGCTCACGTCGTAGGCGGCGCAGATCTCGCAGATCTCGCGGAAGTGCTCGTAGAGGAAGTTCTCCTTGTGGTGCGACAGGCACCACTTGGCCATGATGCTGCCGCCGCGGGAGACGATGCCGGTGAGGCGCTTGGCGGTCATGGGCACGAAACGCAGCAAGACGCCGGCGTGGATGGTGAAGTAGTCCACCCCCTGCTCGGCTTGTTCGAGCAGGGTGTCGCGGAACAGCTCCCAGGTGAGGTCTTCGGCAATGCCGTTGGTCTTCTCCAGCGCCTGGTAGATGGGCACGGTGCCGATGGGGACCGGACTGTTGCGCAGGATCCACTCACGGGTCTCGTGGATATAGCGGCCGGTGGAGAGATCCATCACGGTGTCGGCGCCCCAGCGGGTGGACCACACCAGCTTCTCCACTTCCTCTTCGATGCTGGAAGTGACCGCCGAGTTGCCGATGTTGGCGTTGATCTTCACCAGGAAGTTGCGGCCGATGATCATGGGCTCCGCTTCCGGGTGGTTGATGTTGCTGGGGATGATGGCGCGACCGGCGGCCACCTCATCGCGCACGAACTCGGGGGTGATGTTCTGGGGCAGTCTGGCGCCAAAGCCCTGACCCGGATGCTGGGTGCGCAGGAGCTCGGAGCGCACTCGCTCGCGGCCCATGTTCTCGCGGATGGCGATAAATTCCATCTCGGGGGTGACGATGCCTTGGCGGGCATAGTGCAGCTGGGTGACCCGGCGGCCCGGCTTGGCACGGCGGGCCTTATGTTGCGAAGAGTGCAGATGCTCGAAGCGCAGGTGATCCAGCCCCTCGTCCGCCAGCCGCTCCTGAGTGAAGGTGGAGCTCAGCCCGTCCAGCGCGTCGGTGTCAGCACGCTCCAGCACCCAGGCTTCGCGCAGGCGCGGCAGACCACGGCGCACGTCGATGGGGGCGGCCTCTTCCCCATAGGGGCCCGAGGTATCGTAAACCGGCACCGGCTCGTTGGGCTCGAACTGGGGAGCCTCCTTGGTGCCGCCGACGAAGGTGTCGGCCAGCTGGATCTCCCGCAGGGGCACCCGGATATCGGCGCGGGAGCCTTCGATAAAGATGCGGCGGGAGTTGGGGTGAGCCATCCCTTTCAAGTTGTCGATAAAGGTCTGGGCGCTGGAGCGCTGCTCGCGGCGGCTGGATTTGGTGGTATCAGATACATTGGTAGACATAGCAAAACTCACATTAACTGGTTGAAGTTATGGGTGTTTGCTTGTCTGGAGTTCGAGGAGAAGATGAACTTGCGGCGGGGTGTGCTCGGGGGAGTGAGTCGGGCATGGATCTTCCCTGCTCTGCCGTCCCGGTGTTTCCCTGGTCTGGAAACCCGGCGCCCTAAGGACAGCCGGACGGGACAACCTCCCCCTGTGCGCCTGTGCCAGCCAGAGGCGGTCTGCCTCTGGCTGGCGGGAAGGTGTGCCTTCCCCGGCGCGGTAACCCGCAAGTTACCCTTGTTTCCCTTCGCAGGTCTTAACCTGATCAGGTTCCACGGATCCCGAATTAACGGTCTCAGCTTAGCGTCGTTCGACGGTCAGCACTCCGACAAGATGTGCGCCAGTATAAGTGGGGAAATTTAAAGTACAAGCCATTAACAAGGGGAAAGGGAGAGAGGTCTCACTCTTCGGCGTCGAGGGGATCCTCGGGGTCGGGAATGAGGATATCGGTGAGGCGGCCCTCTTCATCCCGGCTCAGCACCAGGCGGCGACCCGGTTGCAGATCGGCGGCGCTGCCGTTGATCCAGCGAGTGTCAGCATCAAACACCAGCACGCCGAGTTCCTGTAGCAGCAATGCCTGCTGATTGTGGGTGAGCAGTCGATCCTCCGCCCGCCGCCAACTGGCCCCGAGCGCCGGATCCGGCGCCCCGTCGAGCACCCGGATCGTCTCGGCGACGCCGTAGCGGCTCTGGATCGCGAGGTGCATGCCGGGCACGAGCCCGTCCGGCTGCGCCACGCCGTGCAGTTCGGCACTGCCGAGCTCCAGCTCAGCCCCCTGGAATTGCAGGCGCACCCCGTCGTTGTGCTCCAGCTCCACCAGCCAGAGCTCGGCGTCGTCGGCAAAGGTGCAGAAGGGCAACAGCAGCAGGCAGAGTGCGGTTCGGGTCATGGCAGGCGGTCCGGGGTCACGGGGTGAGGTTTAACTATGGCCCCGGACGGGCAATTTTTCCCGGTCCGCACTGACCGGTCAGTCATCCTCCCGGCACTGGCTCAGGCGCATGCCGTCAAACTTGCACTCCAGCTCCAGCCAGCGTCCCTCGAACGGGGAGAGGCTCCCATCCGAGGTGATATAACCCCAGATCCGTCCCCCTTCCACCGGCCCTTCGAGCTCCATCTCGTCCTCCTCCTCCAGCGCCTCCACCTCGCGAACGAGCCGCCGCGCCCCTGCCGCCGTCTCCTGCACGACCCCTTCCAGATCGACCCAGGTCCCGCCGAGATCGTCCTCATCCAGGCCATCCTTGAAGCGGGTGCGCTCATCGATCACGAAGGGAATGCCATTGACCATCAACTGGCCAAGCTGCCAGGTGGTGCGGCCCGTGAGCTTGAACTCGGCCGCCTGCACCAGACCAAAAGGCAATAGAATCAATAACCAGAAGGCGCAGAGAGACTTCTTCATCGGGGATCCTCGGGGTTACACTGGCACACAGGATGACCCATCCGGTGTGAAATGGCCGTGAAATATCGGCACAGACCAGGAGATCAGAGCATGAAAATACTGGTGGTGGAAGACAGTCCCCAGGTGGCGGAGACCATCATGGACTATCTGGCGCTGGCCGGGCACAGGGTGGATTGCGCCTATCATGGCCAGGCCGCGCTGCAACTGCTGGCCCAGGAGCGCTTCGACGTCATCATCATGGACGTCATGATGCCGCGCCTCGACGGCCTGCGTACCGTGGAGCGGCTGCGTGCGGACGGCATCGCGACCCCGGTGCTCTTTCTCACCGCCCGTGACAGCCTGGAGGACAAGCTGGCAGGCTTTCGGGCGGGGGGCGACGACTATCTGGTCAAGCCGTTCGCCATGGAGGAGCTGGAGGTGCGCCTGGAGGCCCTCAGCCTGCGTGGCCCCAGAGGGGACATGGGCGTCCTCGGCTTTGGCGATCTGACGGTGGATCCCGCCAGCGGCCGCGCCACCCGCGCCGGGGTGGAGCTCAAGCTCGGCAAGATCCCGTTCCAGATCCTCACCCTGCTGGTGAAGCGCGCGCCCCAGCTGGTGACGCGCCAGGAGGTGCTCGACACCGTCTGGGGCGACGAGGAGCCCGACTCCGACGCACTGCGCAGCCACATCTATGCCCTGCGCAATGTCCTCGACAAGCCCTTCCCCACCCCCATGCTGGAGACCCTGCACGGCCAGGGCTACCGGCTGGTGACCCCATGACGAACCCGACGCCGCCCCTTGCCTCCGGCCTGCCGAGCCTGCGCCGGCGCCTGGTGCTGGCGCTGGGAGGGGCCGGTCTGCTGCTGCTGGTGATCCTGAGCCTGCTGATGGTGGTGGCCGAGAACAAGATGGAGGAGCTGAGCCTGCGCCACTGGCTGGAGGCGGAGGCAACCCGCTATGACGACGACTGGTTGCGCCTCGGGATGGCGGCCCCCGCCCCCAGCCCCCGCCAGTTCTCCAGCTACTGGACAGAGGCGGGCCGCCTGCCCGCCTGGCTCAAGGCCTACCAGAGCCCAGGCTTCTTCGAGCATCAGCTGGGCCGGGAGGACAAGCACTTCCTGGTACGCGCCCACCCCTCGGGTCAGGGGCTGCTCTATCTGGTGTTCAACGACGATGCGGACGACTACCTCGACCCTTACGAAGCCAAGCTGCATCTGGTGACCCGCCTCATCGGCCTGGCCCTGCTGCTGGGGAGCCTCGCCTTCGGCATCTGGCTGGTGCGTCACATCACCAGGCCGCTGGAGCGGCTGCGCCAGCGGGTCGCCCACCTCACCCCGGATCAGGGGGACTTCGTGCCCGATGCCCCCTGGCAGGAGCTGCGAGAGATAGAGCAGGCGCTGCTGGCGGGCAAGCACGAGGTAGCCGCCGTGTTTGCCCGTGAACAGGAGTTCAGCCGCTTTGCCAGCCACGAGCTGCGCACCCCCAACATGGTGATCCAGGGATCCGCGGCCCTGCTCGGCAAGGTGAATGACCTGCCCGCCCCGGCAGCCCGCGCCGTCAGCCGCATCCGCGCCGCCGCCGACGAGATGGCCCTGCTCACCGAAACCTTCCTGCTGCTGGGACGCAAGGAGGCCGTGGAGCGCCCGCCCCAGCAGGTGGCGCCGCTCATTCGCCGGGAACTGACCCGCCTCGCCCCCCTGCTGCAACGGGAGACGCTGGACATTCGCCTGCAACTGGACGAGGAGAGCGAGGTGCAGGCCCCCCTCTCCCTGCTCGCCATCGCCCTCGGAAACCTCTTGAAAAACGCCCTGAGCTACGCCGAGGGCCACATCGAGATCACCCTGCACGAGCAGGTGCTCACCATCAGCAACCCCACCGCCGCCGCGCCGGATCAGATCCTCGGCTACGGCTGCGGTCTCACCATCATCCAGCGCATCTGCGAGAAGCTGGGCTGGCAGATTGAGACCCACCTGGTGGATGGGGTCTTCAGCGCCCGGCTGGTGATGATCCCCGGCGCCCCCGGGGCGGTATAACCCCCTCATCCCCGGCCCTTCTCTCCGGCTGTTCAACACAGTGGGAGAAGGGAGACACTTCCCGGCAAGCCCGCAGCCTTCCAGCCCACCCTCCAGATAGCAACAAGGCGCCCGAGGGCGCCCTGTGTTTACCTGTCTGACACTCGTTTGGGGCTCATTCCGCCGGCTTGTGCTTGCGGCTCGCCTTGAGCTCGAGGAACTCGATGATCTTGCCCGCCACGTCCTTGCCGGAGGCAGCTTCCACCCCCTGCAGGCCGGGGGAGGAGTTCACCTCCAGCACCAGCGGGCCGCGGGCGCTACGCAGAATATCCACCCCGGCCACGTCCAGCCCCATGATCTTGGCGGCCTGCACGGCGGTGGCACGCTCTTCCGGCGTGATCTTGATGGCTTCGGCGGTGCCGCCCCGGTGCAGGTTGGAGCGAAACTCCCCCGGCTGGGCCTGGCGGCGCATGGCGGCCACCACCTTGCCGTTGACCACCAGGCAGCGGATATCGGCGCCGTTGGCCTCGCGGATGTACTCCTGCACCAGGATGTTGTTGTTGGTCTGGATAAAGGCCTCGATGACGCTCTCGGCGGCCTTCTGGGTCTCGCACAGCACCACGCCAATCCCCTGGGTGCCCTCCAACAGCTTCACCACCAGGGGGGCGCCCCCCACCATGGTGATGAGATCCGGTACGTCGTGGGTGCTGTGGGCATAGCCGGTCACCGGCAGGCCGATGCCATGGCGGGAGAGCAGCTGCATGGCACGCAGCTTGTCCCGGGAACGAGAGATGGCCACCGAGCTGTTGAGGGCCATGGTGCTCATCATCTCGAACTGGCGCAGCACGGCGGTGCCATAGAAGGTGATGCTGGCACCGATGCGCGGGATCACGGCGTCATAGCTCTCCAGCTCCCGTCCTTCGTAATGGATGGAGGGGCTGTGGGAGGCGATGTTCATGTAGCAGCGCAGGGTGTCGAGCACCTCGACCTGGTGCCCACGGGCCCGGGCCACCTCGACCAGACGGCGGGTGGAGTAGTTGTTGGGCTCACGGGATAAAATGGCAATATTCATGGAAATGGCAGACCTGATAATCGGACTGGAGAGTATAAGGTGCCATGAACGACTGGCAACGCCAATCCTTTCCCCTCACCATGCGCGGTTCTGCAAGAACGGGCAAAACCCGAGAGTGCCGCACTCAAGACGGACCAAAGCCAGAGAGCGTTCTGCAAGACAGCGCCAGCCACCAGCCCTCATGCCGGATGGCGCCAGCGACGTCAATGGGGGCCGCGCAGCCCTTGCTGCAACTCAAGCAGCAGGGCGACCTCCTGCAACCGGCGCGCCGTGGTGCCGGCCCAGCCTCCCAAAGGCACGGGGGCCAGCAGGGTCTGGGCGATGCAGTGGCGATAGAGGGGCCCCTCATGTTGCCAGCCCCGCATCCCGTCGACGTCGTGATGGTGCAGCCACTCCAGGTTGCCGCGGCGAAGCAGTTCGATGCGCCGCCCATCCTTGAGGTGCAGGCAAAGCCCCTTCTTCTCCACCCCGGGACCTGCATACTTGTCGAGCCAGAGGGTCAGGGGCACCCCTGCCGCCTCGCCACGCAGGCAGGCTCGCCCCTCGGCGCTCTCCAGATCCCCGCGCCGGATGGGCTGCCCCAGCCGGTCGCAGACGCCCTCCGCGATCAGGTGCAGGCGGTCGTCCCCACCCAGGGCCACCAGCAGTTCCCGGATCATCGCCAGCAGATGGGTGCCGATGTCGAGGATGACACCGTCCGGGTGGCGCAGGACCCGCCGATCCGGCTCGCCGGTGGCGAAGTTGAGGGCATAGGGATGCCCCGCCTCGTCCAGGCCGCAGGGTTCCAGCAAAAAGCCCTCCACCGCGCTGATATCGGCGAGGGTGGCCAGTCCGACCCCGGCGCAGCCTGGTTCCCGAGGCTGCCAGCCTTCATCCAGTTTGCCGCTCAGCAGCAACTGCTGGACGGCATTGCGGGCCATCCAGTGATCCAGCGCCAGCACCCTGGCCGCGACCTCGGGGTCCGCCAGCAGGGCGTGCAGGCGATCGTGCTGGGCCAGGGTGGCCACCACGGGTTTCTCCACCAGGATGAGGGGAATGGCGCTGGCCAGTGCCTGTTCCAGCACGGGCAGATGCAGCAGGGAAGGCGTGGCGATCACCAGCCGATCCAGGGGTTCGGCCAGCAGGGCTTCCAGGGTCGGGGCAGACATGACGCCGGGCAGGGTGATGGCGGGATCAAAACCCCATATCTCGGTATTTTCCGCCAGGGCGGCAAGTGCAGGCAGATAGGCTGTCTGCACCACGGCCCCCAGACCGACAAATCCAATCTTCATGGCAACCTCGATATGGCGTGCGTACCCGGCGCCTGCCCCGCACCGCGTGAGGCGGGGCAGACGGGGATCAATGCAGGTTGGGCCCCAGCCAGCGTTCGGCCTCTGCCAGGGTCATCCCCTTGCGCATGGCATAGTCTTCCACCTGATCCTGCTGGATCTGGGCCACGGCGAAATACTTGCTCTCGGGGTGGGAGAAGTACCAGCCCGACACCGCTGCCCCCGGCCACATGGCGTAGGACTCGGTGAGCTGCATGCCGATGGCCTGCTCCACGTCCAGCAGCTCCCAGATGCTCCCCTTCTCGGTGTGCTCCGGGCAGGCCGGGTAGCCCGGCGCCGGACGTATCCCCTGGTAATTTTCGCGAATCAGTTCCTCGTTGCTGAGCGCCTCGTCCGGGGCATAGCCCCAGTGCACTTTGCGCACCTGCTCGTGGAGGTATTCGGCAAAGGCCTCGGCGAGGCGATCGCACACCGCCTGGATGAGAATGGCGTTGTAGTCGTCGTGGTCCGCCTTGTAGGCCTTGGCGATGGCCTCCTCGCCGATGCCGCCGGTCACCGCGAAGGCACCGATCCAGTCGGGCTTGCCGCTCTCTTTCGGCGCCACATAGTCCGCCAGACAGTAGTTGGGGAAGCCCTGCTTCTCGCTCTGCTGGCGCAGGTGGTGCAGCACCTTGCGCACCTGGGTGCGGGTCTCGTCGGTGTAGACCTCGATGCTGTCCCCCACGGCGTTGGCGGGGAACAGGCCGACGATGCCGGCGCAGCGCACGCTCTGATCCTTCTCCAGCTGGTCCAGCATGGCGTTGGCGTCGGCGTAGAGGCGCGTCGCCTCCTCCCCCACGACTTCATCCTCCAGAATGCGGGGGAACTTGCCCGCCAGCTCCCAGCTGAGGAAAAACGGCGTCCAGTCGATGTAGGGGCGCAGCACCGAGATGGGCACGTTTTCGAACTTCTGTACGCCGGGCTCCCGGGGCGCCGGGGGCTCATAGCCCACCCAGTCCAGCTGATGGCGGTTGGCCCGGGCATGGGCCAGGCTGACCGGCTTGGAGCGCGGCTGCTTGCGGGCATGCTGATCCCGGGCAATCTCGTACTCCTTGTCGATGCGGGCGACGAAGGCGGGCTTGAGCTCCGGGCTCAGCAGGCTCTGGGCCACCCCCACGGCGCGGGAGGCGTTGGAGACATAGACCACGGGCTCGGAGTAGTTCTGCTCTATCTTCACCGCGGTGTGGGCCTTGGAAGTGGTGGCACCGCCGATGAGCAGCGGCAGCTTGAACCCCTGACGCTCCATCTCCTTTGCTACGTGCACCATCTCGTCCAGGGACGGAGTGATGAGGCCCGACAGGCCGATGATGTCGGCGTTCACTTCCCGGGCCGTCTTGAGGATGGTCTCGCAGGAGACCATGACCCCGAGATCCACGATCTCGAAGTTGTTGCACTGGAGCACCACCCCGACGATGTTCTTGCCGATGTCGTGCACGTCGCCCTTGACGGTGGCCAGCACGATTTTGCCGTTGCTGGAGCCGCCGGACTTCTCCGCCTCGATGTAAGGCTGCAGGTAGGCCACCGCCCGCTTCATCACCCGGGCCGACTTCACCACCTGGGGCAGGAACATCTTGCCGGCGCCGAACAGATCGCCCACCACGTTCATGCCGTCCATCAGCGGCCCCTCGATGACGTGCAGCGGCTTCTCGGCCTGGGCGCGTGCCTCCTCGGTATCCTCCTCGATGAAATCAGTGATCCCCTTGACCAGGGCGTGTTCGAGCCGCTTGCCCACCGGCCAGCTGCGCCACTCCTGATCCCGCGGATCCTCCGCCTGGGCACCCGCGCCGCGATACTTCTCTGCGATGGCCAGCAGCGCCTCGGTGGCGTTGTCGTTGAGGTTCAGCACCACCGCCTCGACCTTCTCTTTGAGCTCGGCCGGGATGTCTTCGTAGATGGCAAGCTGGCCCGCGTTGACGATCCCCATGTCCATGCCGTTCCTGATGGCGTGGTAGAGGAAGACAGCGTGGATGGCTTCGCGCACCGGCTCGTTGCCCCTAAACGAGAAGGAGACGTTGGAGACGCCGCCGGAGATCATGGCGTGGGGCAGGTGCTCCTTGATGTCCTTCACCGCCTCGATGAAGTCCACCGCGTAGTTGTTGTGCTCGTCGATGCCGGTCGCCACCGCGAAGATGTTGGGGTCGAAGATGATGTCTTCCGGCGGGAAGCCGACGCGGTCCACCAGAATGCGGTAGGCGCGCTGGCAGATCTCGAACTTGCGGGCCCGGGTGTCGGCCTGGCCCACCTCGTCGAACGCCATGACGATGACGGCGGCGCCGTAGCGGCGCAGCAGTTTCGCCTGCTCGATGAATTTGTCCTCCCCCTCCTTCATGGAGATGGAGTTGACCACCGGCTTGCCCTGCACGCACTTGAGGCCCGCCTCCAGCACCTCCCACTTGGAGGAGTCGATCATCACCGGCACCCGGGCGATGTCCGGTTCCCCGGCGATGAGGTTCAGGAAGCGCACCATGGCCGCCTCGGCATCCAGCATCCCCTCATCCATGTTGATGTCGATGATCTGGGCGCCGCTCTCTACCTGCTGCTTGGCGACGTCGAGGGCCTCGTCGTAGAGCCCCTCCTTGATCAGCCGCTTGAATTTGGCCGAACCGGTGACATTGGTGCGCTCCCCCACGTTCACGAACATGGATTCGGGGGTGATGATGAGGGGCTCGAGGCCCGACAGGCGGCAGGCTACCGGCAGATCCGGCAGGACGCGCGGCTTGATGCCCGCCACGGCGTCCGCCATGGCGCGAATATGGGTCGGGGTGGTGCCGCAGCAGCCGCCGACCAGATTGAGAAAGCCGCTTTGGGCCCACTCGCGGATATGCTCGGCCATCTCGACAGCATCGAGGTCGTACTCGCCAAACGCGTTGGGCAGGCCCGCGTTGGGGTGGGCGCTGACATGGGTCTCGCTGATGCGCGACAGCTCCTCCACGTACTGGCGCAGCTCATCCGGCCCCAGCGCGCAGTTGAGACCGAAGGAGACCGGTTTGACGTGGCGCAGCGAATGGTAGAAGGCCTCGGTGGTCTGGCCCGAGAGAGTACGACCGGAGGCGTCCGTGATGGTGCCGGAGATCATCACCGGCAGGCTGTAACCCAGCTCCTCGAACACCAGGTCCACCGCGAAGGCGGCCGCCTTGGCGTTGAGGGTGTCGAAGATGGTCTCGATCAGGATGATGTCGGCACCGCCCTCGATCAGGGCGTGGGTCGATTCGGTGTAGGCGGCCACCAGCTCGTCATAGGTGACGTTGCGCTTGCCCGGATCGTTCACGTCCGGCGAGATGGAGGCGGTACGGTTGGTGGGGCCCAGAACCCCTGCCACAAAGCGCGGTTTCGCCGGGTCCTTGGCGGTCCACTCGTCCGCCACGGCGCGGGCCAGGCGGGCCGCCTCCCGGTTTATCTCGGCCGAGAGCGCTTCCATCTCGTAGTCCGCCATGGCGATGCGGGTGGCGTTGAAGGTGTTGGTCTCGAGGATGTCGGCCCCGGCGGCACAATACTGGTCGTGGATCTCGCGAATGACGGCGGGACGGCTCAACACCAGCAGGTCGTTGTTGCCCTTGATGTCGGTATGCCAGTCGGCAAACCGCTCCCCCCGATAGTCCGCCTCACCGAGTTTGTAACCCTGGATCATGGTGCCCATGGCCCCGTCGATGATCAGGATCCGCTCCTTGAGACAGGCTTCCAGCCTGGCTGTGACATCCGCTTTCTTGTTCGACTCTCTGCTCGA
The DNA here is from genome assembly GCF_040908005.1 of Aeromonas sp. s1(2024). NCBI lineage: Bacteria > Pseudomonadati > Pseudomonadota > Gammaproteobacteria > Aeromonadales > Aeromonadaceae > Aeromonas > Aeromonas sp. s1(2024). The sequence goes on from NZ_JBFOCW010000083.1 coordinate 105,903, forward strand.
CACCGCTCGTACCCCTTACATCCATGCAACTGCGTGATGCCCATCCTAGCAGCAATCAAATTAAATGGAAATCTAGCCGTCTATCTGTCCGTGATGACGATTAAATATAACCATAAATAGGTAATGAGCATGATCTAACCCGGGAGTACCCTATGCCCGTCCTCAAGAGGGATACGTGCTTGCTGTTTACCAAAGAGAAAAATAACTATGAGCGTCTACTACACACTCTGCTTCCTGGCAGCGTTGGCGATCTTCATCGCCTTTGCCAACCAGTATGTTGTGAAGATCCAGACCACCATCGCCATCACTGCGGGCTCCATGCTGATCTCCGCGCTGCTGGTGCTGTTTGGCAAACTGGGTTGGTTCAATCTGGAGCCTCTCGCCATCAAGACCATGGAGAGCATCGACTTCCAGAACTTCCTGTTGAAGGGGATCCTGGGCTTCCTGCTGTTCGCCGGCGGCCTTGGCATCAACCTCAAGGCGCTGCGTAGCCAGAAGTGGGAAATCACCATTCTGGCCATAGCCGCCACCCTGCTCTCCACCTTCCTCATCGGCTACGGCTTCTGGTTCATCGCCAAGCTGCTGGGTTGGGACCTGCCGCTGGTCTACTGCATGTTGTTCGGTGCCCTGATCTCCCCCACTGACCCGATTGCCGTACTGGCCATCGTCAAGAAGATGAAGGCGCCACCCCAGATCGCCATCCAGATCGAGGGGGAATCCCTGTTCAACGACGGTGTTGGCCTCGTCATCTTCGCCACCGTGTTTGCCGTGGCCTTTGGCGGCGTGGAGCCCACCTTCGGCAGCGTGGCCGGTCTGTTCCTGCATGAGGCTCTCGGCGGCATCCTGTTCGGGGCCGTGCTGGGTCTCATCGCCCACGTGATGATCAGCGCCACCGACGACGGCTCCCTGGAGCTGCTGCTGACCCTCTGCATCCCGACCGCGGGCTTCGCCTTCGCCAACATGATCGGCGTCTCCGGCGCCCTGGCCATGGTGGTGACCGGCATCATGATCGGCAACTGGACCCGTCATTCCGGCTTCTCCGAGCAGAGCCAGCACCACCTGGATCACTTCTGGGAGTTGATGGATCAGTTCCTCAACGCCCTGCTGTTCCTGCTGATCGGTCTGGCACTGGTGCTGCTGGATCTGGCCTGGCGCGACTGGATCCTGCTGGTCATCGCGGTACCGCTCTGCCTGGCCGCCCGCTTCATCAGCGTCTCCCTGCCCTATGTGGCGTTCCGCAAGTTCCGCAGCTACAACACCTTCTCGGTGCGCATCCTCACCTGGGGCGGCCTGCGTGGCGGCCTGGCCATGGCCATGGCCCTGGCACTGCCATCCGGTGTCATGATGATCCCGGAGCACAACGTCGATCTGCGCCAGGTGATCCTGGTGATGACCTACTCGGTGGTGATGTTCTCCATCGTGGTACAGGGTATGACCATTACCCCCATGATCACCGCCGCCAAGAAGGCCTGTGGCGACGCCTGAGCCCGTCCCTGACCGGCAATGAAAAGGGCTCCCTCGGGAGCCCTTTTGCCGTCCCCGTGGCAGTGAAAAACAGGGAATGACTGGGTGAACGCACAATTAGTGTTTGCTTTTTACACATTTCGAGGAGAGAATGCGCGCCGGCTAGTTAATCAGCCCTGATTATGTTCGCAATGCTTCACCTCACGATGAATCCTGCCAGTACCCGCATAACCTTCTTCTGATTTACTCGCCTTGAGAACCGTTCAGGCTGTCTGCCTGCGTTGCCCGGCTCTCACGGTGCAGACCCGATCTGCCCACTCCCAAGTAGCATCATGCATCCGCGTGGTCCTTGGCGCCTTCCTTGAAAGTGCAGACGCCCCTGAACCGGGCTGGGTATTCCTGCGCGCTCGTCCGCCATCGTGCTGACCGCGCCCATTGACCTGACATTTGCCAATACAAGGAGCAAACACTTAATTTATATAGAGAAATACCATGATGAAACACGTACAGATCCGCAAACCCCTGCGTCGCAGCAAACCCATCAACCTGCCCGTGCAAGAGCACGACGACGATGCGTTCCTGATCCAGTTCAGCACCCGCTTCAGCGGCGGCTTCGCCATCTCCTGTGATGGCATCGCCGGCGAGTTCTCCATCGAAGAGCTCAACTGATCCTGCCTGCCCAGGCAGCGCCCGATGCAGACAGGCCGCAACTCACGGCGGCCTCCTTGCCTGACGTCATAGTCTGCATGGCCCCACCACCCGAGCGATGACTAGACCCCGCAAGTCTCCTTGTCAGGCGCCTCCAGCAGCAGGCACTCCTCCTCGCCAGCTCCCAGCCTGACCCGTTTGCCCTGACTCAGCCCCAGCTTGGCGAGTAGCCGGACCGAGCGCTCATTGCCCGGGGTGACGATGGCGACCACCCGCTCGATGCCGAGCCGTTCACGGCCATCTGCCATGGCCGCCCGCGCGGCTTCGATGGCATAGCCCTGGCCGCGCCAGGCGGGCAGGAAGGCATAGCCGATGTCTTCACAGGGCAGGGTATCGCGCTTGATCAGACCGCAGATGCCGAGCCTGGCTCCGTCTTCCCGCCGCACCACCAGATAGAGTCCGTGACCGTGGCGGGCATAACTGACCGCAGGCCCCTGCTGGATGTAGTTTTCGGCATCCGCCAGGGTACGCACCCCGCGATCGCCGATGTAGCGGTGAAAATCACCATCGTTGAGCAGTTCGAGAATGAAGGGGGCATCGACTATGGTCAGTTCGCGCAGTTCCAGGCGCTCGGAGAGGATCATGACATGGGCTCGTTCGGCAGAGAGAGTGTCCAAGACTGCTCCCGCCCCGCTTCCTTGGCAAGACCCGGACGATATTTTCGCCCCCGGGAGCCGCGTCCCCGCTATACTGCCCACCCCATGGAACAGGCAGGAGAACGGCCATGACCGATACCCCCGAATTTTTTGATGAAGAGACACTGCTGGAGATGGTGGAGAATCAGCTCGCCGACGGCCATCCCCTCCAGGTGAAAGCCACCCTGATGCGCCTGGTGATGAAGGGCACCCCGCGGGAAGAGGCGCTGCAATACATCGCCTGCGCCCTGGGTGCCGAGCTCATGGCCATGGAAGCCGAACAGGGCCCCTTCAACCTCGTCCGTTACGGCGAGTTTCTCGACAGCCTGCCCGAGATGCCCTGGGCCGAATGACCCGGGCCGATTAGGCAAGCCCCGGCGCCAGCCATTATCATTACTGCCACCACCAATGACGGGAGTATGGGGATATGCGCTGGCAAGATCGCCGTGAGAGCAACAATGTGGAAGACCGACGCCAGCAAGGCGGCGGCAACGGGGGCGGCGGCCTGCCCATCGGTGGCAAGGGGCGCCTGATCCTGCTGGTGGTGGTCATGGTGGCGGGGTACTACGGCGTGGACCTCGGCCCCCTGCTGCAGGATCCGGCCCCGCAGAGCCAGCCCCAGCGTCAGAACTCGTCCCAGGCTGCAAACGATCCCCTCGCCCGCTTCACCTCGGTGATGCTCGCCTCCACGGAGGACGCCTGGGGCGAGATGTTCCAGCAAAGTGGCAACCACTATCAGGCCCCCAGACTGGTGCTCTATCGCGGTGCGACCCGCACCGGCTGCGGCCAGGGGCAGTCGGTGATGGGGCCCTTCTACTGTCCGGCCGACAGCACCGTCTACATCGATCTCTCCTTCTATCAGGACATGCGCGACAAGCTGGGGGCCGACGGCGACTTCGCCCAGGGCTATGTGATCGCCCACGAGGTGGGCCACCACGTGCAGAACCTGCTCGGTATCTCCACCAAGGTGCGCCAGCAGCAACAGGGGCTGAGCCAGGTTGCCCAGAACCGGTTGTCGGTCAAGCTCGAACTGCAGGCGGACTGCTTCGCCGGGGTCTGGGGCCACTACATGGAAAAAGAGCAGGTGCTGGAGCGTGGCGATCTGGAAGAGGCGCTCAATGCCGCCCAGGCCATCGGCGACGACAGGTTGCAGCAGCAAGGTCAGGGCCGGGTCGTTCCCGACAGCTTCACCCACGGCACCTCGGCCCAGCGCCTCGCCTGGTTCAAACGCGGTTTTGACAGCGGCAAGCCCGCCAGTTGCGACACCTTCGCCGCCCGCTAGACGCCCAAAAGAAGGGCCGGAACCTGACAGGATCCGGCCCTTTTGCCATGCATGGGAACCTCAGTACAGGGAGTTGACGATCACCTCCTCCTCCCATGCGCCAGCCAGCGGCAGGGGCAAGTAGGTGGAGTTGGCCGAACGGCCGGTGACGAAGTAGATGTGATCGCCGCGCGGGAAGTGCATGGCGATGAGCGCCTTGCCCACCTCTTTCGGCACGCTGAACGCGTCCCAGCCGTTGCTCATCTTCTCCCAGAAGGCCGGATTCTTCAGGCAGCTCTCACCATTGGGGGAGAACGCCTTCTTGCCGCGATAGCACCCCGGGCTGGAGAAGAACAGGGTGTCATCGATGTCGAAACCCACCGCCATCGGCGGCAGCCCATCCAGGCTCCTGGCAATCTGCATCACCGACACCCAGTGAAGGGGGGCCTGCTGGGCCAGACTCACCGCAATGACACCGGCGGGGCTGGTCGGGATTTCAACTGCCACGGCGGGCAGGGTCAGGCTGGCGGCAACCAGGGCAAAGCGGGGCGATAAGGACATTAGTCCCGATATAAGGTGTTCATGACGAACTCCCCAGGCCCAAGACCCATCCGCCAGCAGGCTCTTTCGGCACTTCTTGTCCCCCGCTCTCGCCCCGGTGGGCTATAACTGCTGTACGCCTTCTAATGGCATTCAAATCAATTGCACCATTTACCGGAGATGCCATGGACGTGCACACCGCAGCTGCCCATTCGAATACTGTCACTCCCGCTTCATCCCAGGCCAGACTGGAGGCCGTCGACCAGCTGATGGCCCGGCTCGAGATCGCGCCAGACGGATTGATTCTGGATGCCAACCCCCGCTTTCTCGCCATCATGGGATACCAGCTGGCCGAGCTCAAGGGTCAGCACTACAGCATGCTGTTCCCCGCGGAGGCAGCAGAATCCGCCGACGAGGCCGCCCGTTGGCAGGCGCTGCGAACGGGGCAGGCACAGGAGGGAGAGTTTCGCCGCCGGGATCGGCAGGGGCGGGACATATGGCTGCGAGGCAGTTGCAGCCCCCTGCTGGACGAACAGGGCGCGCTGGTTCAGGTCATCGAATACACCATGGACCTGACCGAACAGAAGCAGCTGAACGCCAACTTCGAGGGGCAGCTCAACGCCCTGAGCCGGGTCATGGGCAAGGTGGAGTTTTCACTGGATGGCATCATCCTCGATGCCAATGCCCGCTTCCTGGAGACAGTGGGCTATCAGCTGGAAGAGCTGAAGGGCCAGCACCACCGGCTGCTGGTCGATCCCGACTACGCCCAGTCGGCCGACTATCGCACCTTCTGGGAAACCCTGCGCCGCGGTGAATTCCTGGCGGGAGAGTTCTGCCGAATCGGCAAACAGGGTGAAGAGATCTGGATCCAGGGCTCCTACAACCCGGTGCTGGATCTCACCGGCAAGCCCAGCAAGATCGTCAAGTTTGCCACCGACATCACAGCCCAAGTAGAACAGCATCACCAGCTCAAGCGCGCCATGGAGGAGGCGGAAGAGGCCGCCAGGGTGCGCGAGGAGCTGCACAAGTCGCTGCAGGAGATGTCGACCCCGGTCACCCCCATCTGGGACGGGATCCTGCTGCTGCCGCTGGTGGGGATCATCGATTCCATGCGTACCGCCGACGTGATGAACAAATCGCTCACCAAGATTGCCGAGACCCGGGCCCGGGTCTTCGTACTGGACATCGCCGGAGTCGCCACCGTGGATACCGGCGTCGCCAACCAGCTGATCAAGATCACCAAGGCGACCCAGTTCATGGGGTGCGAGGCCATCATCTCCGGCGTCTCGCCGGCCATCGCCCGCACCATGGTGGAGCTGGGGGTCTCTGTCGGCGACATCCGCACCACGGCGACCCTGCGGGATGCCTTCGAGATCGCCCTCAAGCGGGTCGGATCCACCCTCTAGGCCTCCAGGAGAGATGCATGCTGCTCAACAATGATCTGGGCATCGCCGACGTGGCCGACTGCATCGTGGTCAGCATGCGCCCCGACCTCGGTGACGAGGGCATGCAGCAACTGATGCAGGCCCTCTCCCAGCGGCTGATGCTGGGCCGCCAGCACGCGGTACTGCTCGACTTCTCCGGGGTCATGCTGCTCGATCACCACGAATTCAGGCAGGTACGCAAACTGGCCGAGGTGTGCCGCCTGCTCGGTGCCGTCTGCCTGCTGGTTGGGCTCAATGCAGGGATCGCCGCCTTCCTGGCGCTGGCCGATGCCGAGCCCGGGCCGCTGCGCTGCTTTCTCGACATGGACGATGCCTTCGCCCATGTTCGCAGGACGCTCAAGGATGAGGAGTAGCGCATCATGCAGTTGGAACAGTGCCTTCAAGAAGCCAGCTACCCGCTGCGCCACGACATCGACCTGCACCTGACGGTGATGGCGGTACGCCGCCTCCCCTTCATCGCCAACCTGTCCGAGGTGGACCGTGCCATGCTCTCCACCGTGGTCTCCGAGCTTGGCAGCAACATCCTGAAATACGCCGAGCGGGGGGAGATCACCCTCACCCTCCACCATCCCAGCGGGCGTCCCTGCATCGACATCGTCGCCCGCGATCAGGGACCCGGCATTGGGGACGTGCATCAGGCCATGCAGGATCACTACAGCACCTCGGGCACCCTGGGACTAGGCCTGCCCGGCGTGCGCCGCATGATGTCTGAACTCACTATCAGTACCCCGCCGGAAGGGGGAACTCTGGTGCAGGCCCGCAAGTGGCTGGGCGCGGCGCCCCTGGTATCCAGACCAATCCCTCCTCTCGCCTGCACAGGCCAGCTGCACGCCGGCCTGCAGCTGACATGGGCCAGCGAGAACCGCCCCTGCTATCCGGAACGGGTCTCCGGTGATCTGGCCTTCATCCGACCGGGGCCGGAGGGGGTATCGCTGATCCTGATCGACGTGAGCGGCCACGGTGCCTCGGCCAACAAGCTGGTACAGGTGCTGGAGGCTGCGCTGCAGCAAACCCACGAGCAGGAACCGGCCCGCCTGTTGCAACTGCTGCACCAGCACTGCATCGGTACCCGGGGCGCCGCCGCCGGCGTGGCCCTGGTCAACGGCGAACGGGGTGAGCTGAGCTATGCCGGCATCGGCAATACCCGCATCTGCCTGCGCGGCCACGAACCCTGGCGCGGCATCTCCCGCGATGGGGTGCTGGGAGAGCGCTTCCCCACCCCCTTGCTGCAGCGCCAGCCACTCGTCGCGGGGGACGTGGTGATGCTCTATTCGGACGGTATCAGCGAATCCCTCAACCTGCGCGACGGAGCACTGGATCTGGCTGCCGAGCCCGCCCAGCTGGCACGCCAGGTGATCGCCCACAGTGGCCGCAGCACCGACGATGCCAGCTGCATCGTGCTGCGTGTGCTGGCAGGAAAGGAGGACTAGATGCGGCAACTGATCGGGGAAACCCTGCTGTCAGGCCCGGCGGCGGCACTCACCGCCCGGCGCAAGGTGATCCAGGTACTCACCTGCCTCGACGGAACTCCCACCTTCGTGGCACCGCTGGCGGGCGCCACCTCCGAGCTGGTACGCCAGCTGGTGGCGAACACGGAGCCGCTGCAACTGCAGTTGTGGCTGGAGCCTAGCACACAGGAGTTGTGGCTCTCGCTCTCGGCTGACGCCCCCATCCCCCCCGAGCCGGACGGCCGCCAATCATGTGGCATCCGATTGGTCGCGCACGCGGACAACGCCATCGCCCTGGTCTACCGCCTGCCCCGCGGGCCCGATGAACTGCTGCTGCAACAGATGCAGCAGCAGTTCGCAGAACCGACCCGGGACGAGCTGTTTGCGGTGATGCAGGCCAAGAACCAGGAGCTGGAAGTGGCCTATGAGCTGGCGGAGGGCGCAACCCGGGCCAAGAGCGATTTTCTCGCCAACATGAGCCACGAGATCCGCACCCCCATGAACGCCATCCTCGGCATGTCCCATCTCGCCCTGCAGACCCGGCTCGATCCGCAGCAGTTCGACTATGTCAGCAAGATCCAGCGTTCGGCCCAGCATCTGCTCGGCATCATCAACGACATCCTCGACTTCTCCAAGATCGAGGCCGGCAAGCTGGATCTGGAGCGGATCGAATTCGATCTCGACCATGTACTGGAGAATCTGGCCACCCTGGTGGGCGAAAAGGCGGAAGCCAAGGGCATAGAGTTGCTGTTCGAGGTCGATCACCAGCTCGACACCCTGCTCTATGGCGATCCCCTTCGCCTCGGCCAGATCCTGATCAACTACGCCAACAACGCGGTCAAGTTCACCGAGCAGGGGGAGATCCTGGTCAAGGTCAGCTGCCTGGAGAAACAACCCCAGGAGGTGTTGCTGCACTGCTCGGTACAGGACACCGGGATCGGCATGAGCCAGGAGCAGCAGCAGCGGCTGTTCCAGTCATTCCAGCAGGCGGACAGCTCCACCACCCGCAAGTACGGCGGCACCGGCCTCGGCCTCGCCATTTCCCGCAAACTGGCCGAGCTGATGGGCGGCGAGGTGGGGGTACAGAGCGAACCAGGCCAGGGCAGCACCTTCTGGTTTACCGCCCGACTCGGTAGGGGCAGGCGCAGATCCCGCTATCTGCCGAGCCTGGATCTGCGCGGGCGCCGCATGCTGGTGGCCGACGACAGTGCCAGCGCCCGCACCATCATGGCCGCCCTGCTGCGCAGCATGAGCTTTGTGGTGGACACCGCCGAGTCGGGCCAGCAGGCACTACAGATGATCGCCGGCGCCGAGCAGGAGGGACAGCCTTACGAAGTGGTATTGCTGGACTGGCACATGCCGGGGCTGGATGGCATCGAGACCGGTCGCCGCCTCATCGCCCGCAGCATGGGCCCGCGTCCCTATCGGGTCATGGTGACCGGCTACGGACGGGAAGAGGTCTTTCGCCAGGCCGATGCCGCCGGCTTTGATCGGGTGCTGGTCAAGCCCGTATGCGCCTCCGTGCTGTTCGATACCGTCATCGGCCTGTTTGGCCAGCAAACCAGTTCACTCACCTTCAAACCACCGCAGGTGGCCCATCGCTACCGCTTCGACGGACTCAGGATCCTGCTGGCGGAAGACAACGAGCTCAATCAGCAAGTCGCGCTGGAGCTGCTGCGGGCGGTCGGTGCCGATGTCAGCATCGCCGGCAATGGTGCCATCGCGCTGGAGATGGTGGCCCAGACCCACTACGACCTGATCCTGATGGACATGCAGATGCCGGTGATGGATGGCCTGGCCGCCACCCGGCTGTTGCGCGAGCGGGAAGACATCGGGCAACACACCCCGATCCTGGCGATGACGGCCAACGTCATGGCCGGTGACCGCGAACGCTGCCTCGCTGCCGGGATGGACGATCACATTGCCAAGCCCATCGACCCCGACAGGCTGTATGCGGCCCTGCAGCGCTGGGCAACCTCCTTCAGCCGCGAGGTCAACAGCACGCTCACGGCCTCACACGCATCACCCGCCACCGCCTTGCTGCCACAGTTGCAGGCGATCGGGCTCAACGCCGAGCCAGCCCTGCAACGATTGATGCACAACTGGGAGTGGTATCGGGATCTGCTGCAACGTTTCGCCCGCCAGGGGAGTCAGCCGATGGAAACCCTGCTGGCCGCCCTGCAGGCGAATGACCGGGAAGAAGCGCATCGACAGGCCCATACCCTCAAGGGCATAGCCGCAACGCTGGGGGCCGGGTCGCTGCAGGATGTCTCGGCCCGGCTGGAGAGCGCCCTCGCCCGGGGAGACGATGCCACCAGCCTGCTGCCGCTGGCCGAGCTGGGGCTGCAACAGCAGCAGCAACTGGCCGCCAGCCTGCTGACACTGCTGCCGGCCCCTGCCACCCCCGGCTTGCCGGAGGCTACCCCCGCCGAGCTGGCCCCCCTGCTGCACCAGCTGACCGGGCTGCTGCTGGAAGACGATGCGGAAGCCTTCATCCTGTTCCAGCGCAATCAGGCCAGGCTCGCTCCCCTGCTGGGCGAGGCAGCACCGGCCATGCACGATGCCATGACCCGTTTTCGCTTCGCCGATGCCCTGGCATATCTGCAACAAGTCCGGGCCCTCAGACCCGATCTGTTCAACCAAGAGTGAGGCGCCATCATGCTCAACTTGCTGGATCCCGATACCAAACCCACCCTGCTGGTGGTCGATGACACACCGGAGAACCTCTCCCTGCTCAGCGCCCTGCTCAGCCCCCACTACCGGGTCAAGGTCGCCATCAGCGGCCAGCGGGCGCTGGAGATCCTCTCGGCCGGCACCCGGGTGGATCTGATCCTGCTCGACGTGGTGATGCCCCAGATGGACGGCTATCAGGTGATGCAGGCGCTGCAGGAGATGCCGCAGGTGCGGGAGATCCCGGTGATCTTCCTGACCGCCAAGGTGGAGGAGAGTGCGGAGGCGCACGGCCTGGCGCTGGGGGCCGTCGACTACATCCACAAGCCGATCACCCCCGCCATCGTGCTGGCCCGGGTCAGAAACCACCTGGAGCTGAAAGCGGCGCGGGATCTGCTGCACGACCAGAACGCCTTTCTGGAGCAGGAGGTGGAGCGGCGCACCCGGGAGAACGAACTGATCCAGAACATCACCATCCACTCCCTCGCCTCTCTTGCCGAAACCCGCGACAACGAGACCGGCAACCATATCCTGCGCACCCAGCACTATGTGCGGCTGCTGGCGGAGACCCTCTGCGAGCATGCCCGCTTTCGTGCAGAGCTGACCCCCAAGACCATCGATCTGCTGTTCAAATCGGCCCCGCTGCACGACATCGGCAAGGTCGGCGTGCCAGACCGGATCCTGCTCAAGCCTGGCAAGCTGGATGCGGACGAGTTTGCCCAGATGAAGCACCACTCCATTCTCGGCAAGGAGGCCATCGTCCATGCCGAGGAGGCGCTGGGGGTAGAGGTGGAATTTCTGCGACTGGCCAAGGAGATCGCCTGCTACCACCACGAAAAGTGGGACGGCACCGGCTATCCCTATGGCCTGCACGGTGACGAGATCCCGCTCTCGGCCCGCTTGATGGCGCTGGCCGATGTGTACGACGCCCTCATCAGCAAGCGCTGCTACAAGGCTGCCATGTCCCACCAGGAGGTGGTGCCGATCATACTGGCGGGACGAGGCAATCACTTCGACCCCGACATCACGGACGCCTTTGCCCGCATCCACCAGCAGTTCCACGAGATCGCCCTGCGTTACAACGACGACAAGGGCGAGCGGGAGTCCAATCGCGACTAGGCGGTGGCGGGCAGCAGATCGGTGAAGACGAAGCCGTCCCGCAGCACCGTCTCCCCCACCCGGATGGGCAAGGGATGCAGGAACATGGGGCCGTCCCAGGCCAGGGTGTGAAATTCCCCGTTCTCGCCGCAGGGATCCACCCCGGCGGGCAGGGCAGCCAGCAAGGCCGGACCGAATTCATGACCACCTAACCCGGCGTCCAGCTTGCCCGGATCCAGGGTGCAGACCCTGGCCTTGAGCCCGGCGTCGATCATCGCCTGCGCCAGCTCGGTCGTGTCGCTGCCCCAGAGCGGGAAGAGCGGCGTGATGCCGGTCCCCGCCAGTTGCCGCTCCCGATAGGCGCGCACATCCTCAAGAAAGAGATCCCCGAACGCCATGTGGTGAATGCCCTTGGCCTGCACATCGGCGATGAAGCCCGTCATGATGCGCCCATACTCCTCATTGCTGCAGGGCCAGGGCAGGTCGATGGTGGTCAGCGGCAAGCCCACGCACTCAGCCTGTGCCAGCAGCAACTGCTTGCGCACCCCGTGCATGGCCACCCGCTCGAACGCCTGGTTGAGGGTGGTGAACAGCCCCACCACCTCGATGGCCGGATCCTGGCGCAGGCGATGCAAGGCCCAGGCGCTGTCTTTTCCGCTGCTCCAGGAGAGCAGTACCTTTTTCTTCGTCATGATCTCTCCAGCTACTTGCCGCACCGTGCTGCAAGACAGTGTTGCGAATTGTGCGATTTACATTGCGGGACACAAAAGCATACCCTCGTGGGTGAGCGTATCCCCGCAGCACACCGGGGAGAATAACTAAAAAAACGATGGGAAACATAAGGATATGAGTAAAGTCAGCACATCGCACGACCACGGTCGCCCCCTCAATCGACAGGATTACAAAACCCTGAGCCTGGCGGCGCTGGGCGGCGCCCTCGAATTCTACGACTTCATCATCTTCGTCTTCTTCGCCGTGGTCATCGGCGAGCTCTTCTTCCCGGCCGACATTCCCGAGTGGCTGCGCCAGTTCCAGACCTTCGGCATCTTCGCCGCCGGCTACCTGGCTCGTCCCCTGGGGGGCATCATCATGGCCCACTTTGGCGATCTCATCGGCCGCAAGCGGATGTTCACCCTCAGCATCATCCTGATGGCCTTGCCGACCTTGCTGATCGGCCTGCTGCCCACCTACGCCGTGCTCGGCATCGCCGCCCCCCTGCTGTTGCTGCTGCTGCGGATCCTGCAAGGGGCCGCCATCGGCGGGGAGGTCCCCGGTGCCTGGGTCTTCGTGGCCGAACACGTGCCCGCCCGCCGGGTCGGTGTCGCCTGCGGCACCCTCACCGCGGGGCTGACCGCCGGCATCCTGCTCGGCTCCCTGGTGGCGACCGCCATCAACCGTGGCATGAGCCCGGGGGATGTGAGCGACTGGGGCTGGCGTCTGGCCTTCGTGCTCGGCGGCGTGTTCGGCATCGTCGCCATGTACCTGCGCCGCTGGCTGCACGAGACCCCGGTCTTCGCCGAGATGCAGGCCAACAAGTCCCTGGCCGAGGAGCTGCCCCTCAAGACGGTGCTGCGTGAACACAAGGGCAGCGTCGTCGTTTCCATGCTGCTGACCTGGCTGCTCTCCGCCGGCATAGTAGTGGTGATCCTGATGACCCCGACCTATCTGCAGAAGGTGCACGGCATCAGCCCGGCCGATGCCCTGACCGCCAACTCCCTGGCCATCGTCGCCCTCACCCTGGGCTGCATCGTCTATGGTCGCCTGATCGATGCCATCGGCAGCGGTCCTACCTTCATCCTGGGCTCCCTGCTGCTGGCCGGCGCCACTTATACCTTCTACCACAGCCTGGCGGCCGGCACGGATCAGCTGGTGCCCCTCTACATGCTGGCGGGCTTTGCGGTGGGGATCGTCGGCGCCGTGCCCTACGTCATGGTCAATGCCTTCCCGCCGGTGGTGCGCTTCTCCGGGCTGTCGTTCTCCTACAACGTGGCCTACGCCATCTTCGGCGGCCTCACCCCCATGCTGGTCACCCTCTGGATGAAGGAGGACGTGCTGGCCCCCTCCCACTATGTGGTCAGCCTGGCCGCCCTCGGTTTCGTGCTCGGCATCTGGCTCTGGCTGCGCCAGCGCGGCCAACGCCAGGCCACCCCGCAGGCCGCCTGATCCTTCCCAAGCAAGCCCCGCACTGTCGGGGCTTGTTCTTTGCGGATATCATCGACCGGGTGGCGGTCCGCTGCGGACCTGCCAGCTCACCCCAATCCGTCCACCTGCCCGAGGTCCACTATGTTCTTCCAGGTCATCTTTCTCGCCTTGCTGGCCCTGCTGCCCATGGTCAACCCGCCCACCACGGCCACCCTGCTGCTGGGGCTGAGCAAGGGCATGTCCCGCGAGCACATTCGCCGCCAGATCAACATGGCCGCCCTCTATCTGTTCGCCACCCTGTGCGTCAGCTTCTTCATCGGATCCTCCATCCTGGATCTGTTCGGGATCTCCATTCCCGGCCTGCGCCTGGCCGGTGGCCTCATCATCGCCTTCATCGGCTTTCGCATGCTGTTCCCCTCGCCAAACCAGTCTGCCGGGGTCGAGGCCAACCAGAATATCGCCTTCGTGCCCCTGACCATGCCCAGCATGTGCGGACCCGGCACCATGGCGCTGGTGATCAGCGGCGCGGCCCAGATCGCCGAGCTGCCGGCCGAGGCCGATCGCGTCGTCATCTATGCCGCCATGGTCACCGCCTTCGCCCTGATGAGCCTGATCAGCTGGGGTGTGCTCAAGCTGGCAGATCCCGTGTGCAAGATCCTGGGTGCCACCGGCATCGACGCCATGACACGCATCATGGGTTTCCTGCTGGTGTGCATGGGTATGCAGTTCTGCATCAACGGTGTCAAGGAGGTGGCGCAGGATCCCGTCTTCCATGGTCAGGTGATGGAACAACCCGCTGCCGCCTTGCCGTCCCATGCCGGATCCACCGCCCTCGATCATCTCGCCGTGCCGCGCCAGCCCTGATTGAAAACGGTGTCATTTTTCGTGCAAATCCCTCCTGATCTTGCGCCTGATCATATTGCCTTCATCTTGATGGGGTAGTCTGGTTTTTGTACAGGCAGGGTTCAGGAGGTTGCCGCTAGCGTGGCATGTGCTGACCCCATCACTTGAGGAGATATGCAAATGGAAAAGATGCTGACCGAGATTGGAAGCTACAGCCTGTTTCATGAGTATCTGAACGTGGTCGGTGCCGCCAGCCCCGCGCTGACCCGGATCAAGACAGGATGGGAGTTCAAGCGAAAGGATCGCCTGCTCGCCCAGATAAGGGTGGATGACCACGGCCACGCCCGCTTCTTCATCGACGCCCGCGCCATTTCGGTCAACTGACCCGAGCCCTTTCCCAGCCCCGGCGCCTGCCGGGGCTTTTTATTGGCTCTCCTTCAGCCTCTCCCCCCTCTAGTGCCATCGGCATCACCCCGGTCCCACCCAACCCTCTCCGTGCAGGAATTTTCACAGCTAATAATTAGAAATTAATGGAATAATTAATTATGCGACATTGATCTCATCATCGAAATCAAAAATCGATGATCATGTTCATCATCGAGAGGGATGTTTTACGCCGGGAGTGGCGATGACCTTAAGCAGAGGAAACGATGACCATTGACCTATCAAGCATGATTACCGAGACCCGCAACCCGGCCAGCGTCGAAATCGACCAGCTGTCGACCCTGGAGATGCTGCGCGTCATCAATCAGGAGGATCAGCAGGTGGCGCTGGCGGTGGGCCAACTGCTGCCCGAAATCGCCCGGGCGGTCGATGCCATCGCGGCAGCCTTTGGCAAGGGTGGGCGCCTGGTCTATATCGGCGCCGGCACCTCGGGCCGGCTCGGCATCCTGGATGCCAGTGAATGCCCGCCCACCTATGGCGTCTCTGCCGAGCAGGTGATAGGCCTGATTGCTGGCGGCCACAAGGCCATCTTGCAGGCGGTCGAGAACGCCGAGGATGACGCAGAGCTGGGTGCCCGGGATCTGAAGAACATCCAGTTCTGCGCCAACGATGTGCTGGTGGGCATCGCCGCCAGCGGCAGAACCCCCTACGTACTGGGCGCCATGGCCCACGCCAGCGCGGTGGGTGCCACGGTCTGCAGCATCAGCTGCAACCCCGGCAGCCCGCTGGCCCGGGCCGCCGACATCAGCATGGTGGCGGTGGTCGGCCCCGAGATCGTCACCGGCTCCTCCCGCATGAAGGCGGGCACGGCGCAGAAGCTCATCCTCAACATGCTCTCTACCGGCGCCATGATCCGCACCGGCAAGGTCTACGGCAACCTGATGGTGGACGTGGAAGCCACCAACGCCAAGCTGGTAGAGCGGCAAAAACGCATCGTGATGGAGGCCACCGACTGCGAGCGCGCCGTGGCGGAGCGGGCGCTGGCGCAGGCGGACAACCACTGCAAGACCGCCATCGTGATGATCCTGGCTGGACTCACGGCCGACGAAGCCCGCACCCGTCTGCAGAGCAGCAACGGCTTCATCAGCCAATGCACCCACTGATCGGCCAACCGCACATTGGCCAGGCCAGGGATGACCATCACATAACGAGAACGGGGTGCCAGGCACCCTGCTGACACCACAGACTGACTGGGTTCTTTATGGCAAAAATAACTGACACCATGATCGGCCAGATCATCCAGGCCATCGGCGGCCGGGACAACATCACCCACTGCGGCCACTGCATGACCCGATTGAGACTGAGCCTGGCGGACAGCCTGCATGCGGATCGCGATACCATCAAGGGCATCGCCGGCGTCATGGGGGTGATTGAGAGCGACAACCAGTTCCAGATCGTGCTGGGGCCGGGCAAGGCTCAGACCGCCTGCGAGCTGATGAACGGCATGCTGAGCGCAGGACTGGGGGCGCTGGAGGCTCCGGCTGCGGCCCCCACCGAGCTTGGCGACATCGCCTCGGCCAACAAGCAGGCACTCAAGCAGAAACAGAGCAGTGCGGCCCACCGCTTTCTGGCCAAGTTTGCCACCATTTTTACACCACTGATCCCCGGCTTTATCGCCGCGGGGCTGCTGCTCGGCTTTGCCACCCTGATCGAACAGACCCTGCTGCAGGACGGCGCAGCTACCGGCGGCATGCTGGTGGAGCTGGTCGGTTACATGAAACTGTTCAGCAAGGGATTGTTCAGCTTCCTCAGCATTCTCATCGGCTACAACGCCCAGAAAGCGTTCGGCGGCTCCGGGGTCAACGGTGCCATTCTGGCCTCCCTGTTTGTGATGGGCTATGACCCCCAAGCCACCAGCGGCATCTACTCAGGCATCACCGATTTCTTCGGCCACCACATTGATCCCCGTGGCAACATCATCGGGGTGCTGATCGCCTGCATCATCGGCGCCTCGGTGGAACGCCAGGTGCGTCGCTTCATGCCGGACAGCCTCGACATGATACTCACCTCCTGCATCACCCTGCTGATCATGGGGGCCGTCACCTTCGTCCTGATCATGCCCCTGGGGGTGCAGCTCTACAACGGCATGTCCTGGCTCTTCATCCACCTCAACGGCAACCCGTTCGGTACCGCCATCCTGGCCGGTCTGTTCCTCATCTCGGTGATGTTCGGCATTCACCAGGGGTTCGTGCCCGTTTACTTCGCACTGATGGATGCCCAGGGCTTCAACTCCCTGTTCCCCATCCTCGCGCTGGCAGGGGCCGGCCAGGTCGGCGCCGCCCTGGCGCTTTACAGTCGCGCAGCCAAGGACTCCCTGCTGCGCACCCAGGTCAAGGGCACCATCATCCCCGGCCTGCTCGGGGTCGGTGAGCCGCTCATCTACGGCGTCACCTTGCCGCGGGTCAAACCCTTCATCACCGCCTGCTGCGGCGGATCGCTGGGGGGGTTCGTGGTCGGTCTCATCTCCTGGATGGGCCTGCCGGTCGGCCTCAACACCGTGTTCGGCCCCTCCGGCATCGTCGCGCTGCCGCTGATGACCTCGGCCCAGGGGATCTTCCCCGGCATGATGGTCTATGGCCTCGGTCTGGCGGTTGCCTACTTCGGCGGTTACCTCTTCACCCTGCTCTTCGGCTGCAAGAACGTCGATCTGAGCTAACCCTCTCCCCTCTATCCAGCTGGCTATCTGGCCCCGAGCAATCGGGGTCACGGCTTCACTCACCCCGGCTCTGGCACAAGAGCCCACACAGGAAAGACAACAATGAAACAGTCCATGCTTGCCCTGGCCATTCCTGCCCTGTTTGCCGCCGGTACGGCGCAGGCCGCCGTCATCTACCAGGCCGATGACGGCTCCAACGTCGATCTCTACGGTCGCATCGGCTTCAACGTCTCGGACAAGAAAAACGGCAACAGCCAGGGGGACTTCGACGGTCGCATCGGCTTTACCGCCCGCCAGACCGTCAACGAGCAGGTGGCCGTGATCGGCATGGCCCAGTATCAGGTCAATGCCGCCGAATACGCCAACAACGTGCAGAAGAACAGCAGCGACCTCACCGCCCGTTACGTCTGGGCCGGGCTCGATGGCGGCCTGTGGGGCAAGGTGACCGGTGGCCGGGTCTCCTCCGGACTCATCATGTTCACCGACATCGGCGACGTGTTTGCCGCCTCCGACGTCGCCATGGCGCGCCAGGCCAGCAAAGTGGACTCCACCGCGGTACAGGTGTTCCGTCAGGACGGCACCCTGCAATACCAGAACACCCTCGGTAATCTGGACTTGTCGCTGGCCTACATCCTCGGCAACGGCACCTCGGATCTCGACTACGGCTACAACGGCGCCCTGCGCTACACCTTCGATCTCGGTGCGGCGGGCAAGCTGGCACCAGTCATCGCCTACCAGCAGAGCAAGGCGGCCCAGACCGGTGCCAGCAAGGTGGATCCCGACGCCGACCAGTACCGCTTCAGCGGCATCGGCGCCCGCTACACCCTGGGTTCGCTGATGCTGGGCGCCCTCTACGCGAAGGATCAGGTGAGCTATCGCAACGGCCGGGCAGAAAGTGAAGACAAGGTATGGGAACTGACCGCCGTCTACGACATCAGCCAGAAGTGGGCAACCCGCGCCGGCTACCGCCACCTCGACAACGACGGGGGGGACGGCATGAGCCTGCGCGACACCACCCTGGAGCTGCAGTACAAGCTCACTCCGCGCTCTTCCCTCTACAGCGCCTACGTGTTCCGTGATGGCGAGGATGGTCTGGCTGACAACACCATCACCAGCTTTGGCGGCAGCAGCAACAGCGAGAGCTTCTATCACCTCGGCCTGCGCTACGAGTTCTGATCCCCTGCCGGCCAGTCGGCCGGCTTTTTGCTTTCTGCTGGAGCACCCCATGATCCGCTTCCCACTGCTCACCACCCTGCTGCTGTTGCTGGCCTTGCCGACCCAGGCCGCCCGGCTGGAGCTGGCAGACACCCTCGTCCTGCTGGCCTCATCCCGGGGCAAGACCTCTCCCTTCGAGCGCGCCCTCACGCTGCCCGCCGGTGAAACCCGGCTGCTGGTACGCTTCGACAGCCCGCTCGATCCCGGCTCCACCAACGAGAGCCAGGGGCGCGTCCGCTCCGCCCCGCAGCTGCTGACCCTGACCCTGCCCGCCAGCGGCACCCTGAAACTGACCACTCCGCCGCTGGCCGACTCCCGGGCCATTCGCCACTTTGCCACCCACCCCAACCTGCGGCTTGAGACCCCCGAGGGTAGCCACCCCCTGTCGGCAACCACCCTCCCCCGCAGCCAGGACAGTCTGCTGACCGACTATCAGGCGCTGCTGGCCCGTTACGACGGGTCAGCCAGCGCAGCCACCGCCCTGCCAGCCGTCACGCCCGTGCTGCCCGCAGCCACCCCGGGCGCCGTGCCCGTCGACCCCGAACTGCAACGGCGCTACCTCGCCGCCGACGAGGCCCAGCGCAAGGCCTTCCTGCGCTGGGCCCTTGCCCTCTGAGCCGGCACTGGCCCATAAAAAAACCACCCGCAGGCGGGTGGTTTTTCTCTCTCGGCAGGTCTCGGCGTCTGTTGCAGCCGGGCCGCTTCACTCCTTGTTGAGTCGGTCGATAGCGCCACGGGTGCCGTCGATCAGCGCCCAGGCCTCGTCACGGCGCTGCACCAGGCCGAGGAACAGGATGTCGGTGATGGTGTTCTGGGCGGTACGCGACGAGATGGAGGAGATGCGCAGCTCGTTCTCGTCGGCCACTGTGTCCAGCACCATGTCGGCCATCTGCCGCAGAGGGGTGTTGCGAAACGAGGTGACCGCGATCAGGGTGGCGCCGTTGCGCTTGGCCAGCTCGGCAGCCGCCAGCACATCCCGGCTGGCGCCGGAATAGGAAACCACCAGCTGGACATCCCCCGGCCCCAGAGTCTGGGCGATGGAGATCTGTACGTGGCTGTCCTGGGCGAACAGGGTGGTGACCCCGATCTTGAGCAGCTTGTACCAGAGATCCTTGGCGGTCAGCGCCGAGCCGCCGATCCCCACCAGCTGGACCCGGCCAGCCTGGTTGATGGCATCCAGCACCTGCGCCAGGGTGGCATTGTCGAGCGCCTGGGTGGTCTCCACGATGGAGTTGATCTTCTCCTGGGCCAGCTTCTTGGCCATGGTCTCCAGATCGTCGTCCCGGCCGATGCCGTTGTAGAGATCCCCCACGTTGTCGGTCTTGATGGCGTGCTTGCGCCCCAGATCCTCGCTCACCGCCAGCTTGAAGGCGGTGAAGCCCTTGAACCCGATCTTCTGGGTGAACTTCACTATGCTCGACTGGCTGACGTCAGCCTGCTGGGCCAACTCCTGGGAGGAGAAGTGGGTCACCTGCTCCGGGCAAGCCAGGATGTAATCGGCGATCTTGAGCTCGCTGGGGGAGAGCTGACTGCGGATATTGGAAATTTTCGACAGGGTAAGCATGGGTTCTCTCTGCTGCTTGTTCTGCGGCGCCCTTACTGGGTGCCGCCCACGGTGAGCTGATCCAGCTTGAGGGTGGGCTGGCCGACGCCGACCGGCACGCTCTGCCCCTCCTTGCCGCAGACCCCGACCCCGCGATCCAGCGCGAGATCACGGCCCACCATGGAAACCTGGCTCATCGCCTCGGGGCCGTTGCCGATCAGAGTCGCCCCCTTGATGGGCGCGGTGATCCTGCCATCCTCGATGAGGTAGGCCTCGGAGGCGGAGAAGACGAACTTGCCGGAGGTGATGTCCACCTGGCCGCCACCGAAGTTGGGGGCGTAAATGCCCTTCTTCACCGAGGCGATGATCTCCGCCGGATCATACTGACCCGCCAGCATGTAGGTGTTGGTCATGCGCGGCATCGGCAGGGCGGCGTAGGATTCACGGCGGCCATTGCCGGTGAGCGGCACGCCCATCAGACGGGCGTTCTGCTTGTCCTGCAGGTAACCCTTGAGAATGCCGTTCTCGATCAGCACGTTGTAGCCCCCCGGCGTCCCCTCGTCGTCGATGGAGACGGAGCCGCGCCGACCCGGCAGGGTGCCGTCATCGACGATGGTGCAGTGTTTGGAAGCCACCTGCTCGCCGATGCGCCCGGCAAAGGCGGAGGAGCCCTTGCGGTTGAAGTCCCCTTCCAGACCGTGACCCACCGCCTCGTGCAGCAGCACACCGGGCCAGCCGGCACCGAGCACCACCGGCATGGTGCCGGCCGGGGCGTCGATGGCCTCCAGGTTGACCAGGGCCTGGCGCACCGCTTCGCGCACATAGCCAAACGCCCGGCTCTCGAGCCCGTCCAGCTCGAGGAAATGGTCGTAACCGAAGCGGCCACCGCCCCCCGCGCTGCCGCGCTCACGGCGATCCCCCTTCTCGGCGATGACGGTCACAGACAGCCGCACCAGGGGGCGCACGTCAGCGGCCAGGGTGCCATCGGTGGCGGCCACCAGGATCTCTTCATAGACCCCGCTGATGGAGGCCATCACCTGATTGATGGCGGGATCCAGACTTCTGGCGAACTTGTCCATCTGCTCCAGCAGGGCAATTTTCTGCTGCTTGTCGAGGGTCTGCAGGGGATCCAGCGCCGGGTAGAGCAGGTTTGCTTCGGTGCGAGCCCATGCTTTTACCTTGCCCTGCGCACCGGCGGCGGCGATGCCGCGAGCGGCAGTCACCGACTGTTGCAGCGCCAGCAGGCTCAGCTCGTCCGAGTAGGCGAAACCGGTCTTCTCGCCGCTGACGGCGCGCACCCCCACCCCCTGATCGATGTTGTAGCTGCCATCCTTGACGATGCCGTCCTCCAGCATCCAGGACTCGTGCCAGCTGCGCTGGAAATAGAGGTCGCCGAACTCCACCTGATGGCTCATCAGGCTGCCGAGCAGCTGTTGCAGCCGCCCTTCGTCGAGATCGTTCGGGGCCAACAGGGAGGCACTAACCTGGCTCAATAGACTCAAATCTTTCTCTCCACTCTCATGCGAGATGTCGTAACGGTTAAATCCACGGCCGCGGGCTCACAGCAGGCGGGCGTGTTGCAGCACCGGCATGGTGCGTTTCAATTCATCGACCAGGGCCCCATCCAGCGGCGCCAGCACAGTGCCCTGCCCCGACGCCCGACAGGCCAGCACCCGGCCCCAGGGGTCGATCACCATGCTGTGGCCCCAGGTCTGACGCCCTGTCTCGTGGGTGCCCCCCTGGTTGGCGGCCACCACGTAGCACTGGTTCTCGATGGCACGGGCCCGCAGCAGGGGCTCCCAGTGCGCCTCGCCGGTGACGGCGGTAAAGGCGGCAGGCACCAGCAGCACCCGGGCACCGGCCCGGGCCAACTGGCGGTACAGCTCGGGAAAGCGCAGATCATAACAGATAGAAAGGCCGAGGGGACCAAAGGGGGAGTCCACCAACACAGGCTGATCACCCGGGCTGAAGGTCTCCGACTCCCGGTAGCGGCCGTGATTGTCCGCCACGTCCACGTCGAACAGGTGGATCTTGTGGTAGTGCCCCTTGAGCTCGCCGTCGGGATCGAACACCAGGGTACTGGTGTGGATGTGGTCGGCACCGGCGATGGCGGTGGGCATGGCCCCGGCCACCAGCCAGATGCCGTGGGATTTGGCCCAATCAGAGAGTTGCTGCTGGATTGGGCCATTTCCCAACGGCTCTGCCCCGTCCAGATACCCCTGCCGCTCGCCAAAGAGGGCGAAGTTTTCCGGCAGCAGCACCAGCAAGGGGCGCTCCCCGGGCAGACTCGCCAGCTCGGCGGCGATCCGCTCCCGGTTATCCTGCCAGGTACGACCCGAAATCAACTGCATGGCGGCTAGCCACATGACGCGCTCCTTCTGTTGGGCGAGCCGGTGACACAAGGCCTTCTCGGCTCGCGGGCAATATCCGCACTATGAGGGGTTTGGCGGCCGGGGGAAAGTCCCCCAGCCCGGTGTATGCCCTCAGCGCTGACCCGAGCCCTGGTGCTTGGGATCGAGCAGGAAGGGGGTGACCTCCTTGGCGGGCAGGCCGGGCGCCACCGCATCCACCGCATCCTTCTGGTGCTGGTTGAGCTTGATGCGGGCGCGATCCCGCCCCGCCTCCACCAGCCTGGGGGCGTCCAGCGGGCCGGAGACCCGAAAATCGATGCGGGTCACCACGTCCACCACGGGCTCCAGCAGCTTGGAGAGGGCCAGCACATAGAGCCCGGTGATGGGGGTCAGGGAGAAGGCCGCCACCACGGGCAGGGTGCCCCCCAGGTTGGGGGAGAAGCTCAGATCAAAGTCGAGCCGCCAGCGCACCAGATCCGCGATGCCCTTGCCCCGCAGGTTGCCCGCGGCGCCCTTCATGTAGAAGTCGTTGTTCTCCACCACCCCCTGATTGACCTTGGCGGAGGCGGACATGGACTCGAAATAGAAGCCCTTGTCGAAGACGTCGCGAAAATCGAGGCGCAGCTTGCGCATCAGGGAGTCGAGGCTCAGCAGGGAGAGCAGCCGGGCCCCCTTGTCGTTGACCTCCCGCAGGGTGCCTCCCTCCAGCTGGTAGTCGGCACTGCCCGCCAGAGTCGGCAGGCTCAGGCGGTAGGGCACGTCACGCCAGTTCAGATCCAGCGCCAGCTTGCCCGGGGCATCCCCGATGGGCGAGGTGTAGCCGAGCCGCTTGAGCAGGAGCTCGCTGTTGCGGGTCTCGAGGTTCACCCTGGCACGGGTCTGCATCTGGCTGCCACGGGCCAGCCACTCGGCGCTGCCGCGCAGGGTGCTGCCCGCCAGGCGCATCTCCAGTCCCTTGAGATCCAGCCGGTTGGCCCCGGGCAGCAGCTCCCCCTTCACCTCACCCAGGGGCAGCTCGCCGAAGCGGCAATCCACGCAACTGAAGGTGAGCCAGGGAATGGCATTCATGATGGCCCTGTCCTGGCGCTCATCGGGATCCGGGCTGAGATCGGTCCCCTTGCCGGACCAGTAGATGCGGGCAAACTTGGCATCGATGGGGCGCCCATCGGCCACCGGCACCCGCACCACCCCCATCACGTCGGGGCTGTCGATCATCACCTCGGTGGCCTGGTTCACCGGCCCCAGGGTGAAGTGCACCGCCTTGAGGCTGGCACTGCCGATGTCGGCACGGGCCAGCTGGCCATCTACCCACCACTCCTGGGGCAAGAAAGAGGGGCCCACCACCGCATTGTCACTCGGCGCCGAACCGGCCGGCAGCCACTGCTTGAGACGAGCCAGCCAGCCGGCCACGTCCGCCTGCTGCTGGTTGATGGCGAGCAGCATGGGCTTGTCCTGCATCACCCGCGCCCCGGGCTGGCCGATGTTGACCCGCACCCGGCTGAGGTAGGGGACGCCGTCGCCGTACACCAGGCGGCTCTGCATGTCGATGTCCGCCCCCAGCACGGCGCGGATGTCGGCGCTGCCATCCCGCCCACGGGCCGTCACCTTGAGGGGCAGCCGGGTACCCGCCGCCTTGGTCAGGGGCACGGGCAGATCCAGCCCCATGCCCTGCAGGTTGGAGTCCAGCGCCAGCTGGAAGCTGAACGCCTTGTTCTCGGGCAGGGTCAGCCCCAGGGTACCCGACCAGTTGCTGCGCCCCTGGAGCATCTCGAGGGCCGGTATGTCCCGGCGCTGGCGGCGGCTGTCCCACTGCCCCTGGAACTTGAGGTCGGCCTGATAGCCGTGGGGCAGTTGCCGCCCCTGATAATCCAGGGTCAGCGGCTGGTTCCACAGGCTGGCCTTGAGGTTGTGAATGCGCGTCTGCTCGTTGTCATACTCGAGCGTCCCTGCGACCCCGTCGAGGGGCAGATCCAGGGAGGCGATCCTCACCTTGTTGTCCTTGAAGCTGGCTTCCCCGCTGGCCTTGACCTCCCCCTCGCCATCCAGCGGTATGTCGAGCTTCACCGTACCCTTCATGGGGCCGCGGATCTCCACCTCCCGCAGCGCCTGACCGACGGATCCCCCCAGCGGTGAGTCCTGCAAATAGTCGCTGATGGCCTTGCCCTCGCCCTCAACCTTGGCATCCACGTAGAGGTGGGCCCCCGGATAGAGGTCCGGGATCCAGGCGTGCACCGAGTCGGAGCTGGCCTTGCCGAGCTGGGTGGCGCGGCTGTTCATGTCGAGGCTGGCGTTCTGGAACAGCAGATCGATCTGCAGGTCGGTCAGCGGCTGCCAGCCCGGGAAAAACTCGTAGGTGGCCTGTTGCAGCGGCACCGCCACCTGGAAGACGCCCTTGCCGTTGTCGTAGGGGAAGTCACGGAATTCGCCGTACCAGAGCAGGTCGGCCCCCTTGGCCTTGCCCCCCTTGATGGCGCCGCTCAGGTAGCTCACCAGCCCCTCATCCATCACCGCCAGGGGGTAGTAGCGATCCGCATGGGCCGCGTTCTTGACGTCGATGCGCCCGGTCAGGGCGAGGAAGGGGTGCTCGAACAGCTCGAGGCGAAACCGGCTGGCGAGGCGCAGATCCGGGTTCTCCAGGGCAATGTCCTGGCCATAGAGCACCCAGCCTTGCGGCGCCCGCCACCAGTCGAGGGCCGCACTCAGGCTGTCCACCGGGATGGGTTCCTTGAAGTGGCGGGCCGGATCCACCTTGCCCTTGCCCAGGGTCAGGCGGGCACGCCCCCCGTTCGGGGTCAGCCAGAAGTCGCCGTCCAGCTTTTGCAGACCGGGCACATCGTGCCAGGCCCGGGTCCCGAAGCCGCGCAGTTGCCCCTGCAAAGAGAGCCCCTGCCAGTCCCCGTCGGCTTGCAGGACCAGCTCCTGCAACTGGCCCCTTGGCCGGGTGCGCTTGAGGGTCTCAGTCAGCTCGGGATAGAGGCCGGAGACCAGCTGGCTCAGGTTGGCAATCTGGTCGAGATCGATGGCGGGCACATAGCCCTGGATGCGCGAGCCGATGCGCTCGAGCTGCAGGCGGCTGTGCAGCCAGGTGGCGCCATCGAGCTTGAAGGTGACGTCGTGGCTGGCGAGCTGCCACGCCTCGCCGTCCCGGCGCAGCTGGATCTTGCCCCCCTGCAGGTCGAGGCGGTGCGGCTCCCCCTTGATCTCGTCTTTCCAGATCAGGTGGTTGTTGCCAAAGGCCAGCAGGGAGTTGCCGAGCCTGCCCTTCTCGAACTCGCTCCAGAGCTGGAAGTCGAGCTGGCCGCTCACCGGCGGCGCGCCGGCGTGGATCCTGGCCAGCATGGGGCTGATGTCCAGCTCTCTGGCCCCCAGATAGAGCTGGCCCTTGAGGCGGTCGAGCCGCACCTCGGGGGCATCCACATCGATGATGAGGTCCAGGGTGCTCTCCCCCACCCCGTTGATGAGATAGGCCTTGCCGACCCCCTGATGCCGCTTGCCGCGGTTCTGCCAGCGCAACTGGGCGATGTCGAGGGCGCGCACCTCCCCCAGTGCCGTGGTGAGGCTCAGGCGAGTGTCGTGAATGTCGAAGGTGGAGAGCTGGGTCAGCAGGAAGCGCAGCAGGGCCTCCTGCTGGTTCGCGCTCTTCCCGCTGACGGGGGTGGCGGGCTGGGTCATGTCCAGCGCGATGTTGCCGTCGCTCAGGATCAACTGGCCAAACACCGGTCTGAGTTCGTTGAGGGAGCGCCAGAAGTCGAGGTGGGCCCACACCTTGCCAAGGCGCAGGGAGAAACGCCCCGAATCGGGGGCGATGGCCAGTCCTTCCAGCCCGATTGCCGGACCGCGGGGAGTCCACTCCAGCCCGACGTGATCCACGCTCACCTCGAGCTGACTCTCCCCGAGCAGGGTCCCTATCACGGCCGCCCGGTGCTGGTTGAGCAAGGGGCCGCCCAGTCGTACCACGCTGACCAGAACGGCCAGCAGCACGAAGAAGACTCCGAGGGCCAACCAGCCCCGACTCAGCCAGCGATAGACCAATTACATCATCACCACATCGAACTGTTCCTGCCCACAGAGCGGCTCGGAGACCACCCTGACCTGCTTGCCGATGAAGACTTCAAGCTCCGCCAGACTGTGGGACTCCTCCCCCCGCAGGTAATCGGCCACCGAGGGGGCCGCATAGACGGTGAACTGATCCGCGTCGTAGGCGCGGTTGACCCGGATGATCTCCCGCAGGATCTCGAAGCAGACCGACTCCACCGTCTTGACCCGGCCGCGCCCCTTGCACTCGGGGCACTCGGCGCAGAGCACGTGCTCCAGGCTCTCCCGGGTGCGCTTGCGGGTCATCTCCACCAGCCCGAGCTGGGAGAAACCGTTGACGTTGGTCTTGGCCCTGTCCTTGGCCAGCGCCAGCTCCAGGCTGTGCAGCACCCGGCGACGGTGATCCTCGGACTGCATGTCGATGAAGTCGATGATGATGATGCCGCCGAGGTTGCGCAGCCGCAGGTGACGGGCGATGGCGGCAGTGGCCTCGACGTTGGTGTTGAAGATGGTCTCTTCCAGATTGCGATGGCCGACGAAGGCCCCGGTGTTGATGTCCACCGTGGTCATGGCTTCGGTCTGGTCGATGATGAGGTAGCCGCCGGATTTCAGCTCCACCTTGCGCTCCAGGGCCCGCTGGATCTCGTTCTCCACGTCGTAGAGATCGAAGATCGGCGACTCGCCGGTGTAGTACTCCAGCTTGTTGGCCAGCTCGGGCACGTACTCCTCGGTGAAGCGCTTGAGCTGATCGAAGCTCTGGCGCGAGTCGACCCGGATCTTGTCGAGCTCGGCACCGACGAAGTCACGCACCACCCTGAACGCCAGGCTGGGATCCTCGTAGAGGATCTTGCAGGGGGGATACTTCTGCTTGCGCTCGAGGATCTTGCGCCACAGGCGCTTCAAGAAGGCGGCGTCCTGCTCCAGCTCCTGCTCCCCCACCCCTTCGGCGGCGGTGCGGATGATGTAGCCGCCCAGTTCGTCCACATAGCCGGCCACGGTGCGCTTGAGGCGCTCGCGCTCCGCCTCGGATTCGATGCGCTGGGAGACCCCCACGTGGGCACTGCCCGGCATGAAGACCAGATAACGGGATGGCAGGGTGATGTCGGTGGTGAGGCGAGCCCCCTTGGTACCGAGCGGGTCTTTGACCACCTGTACCATGATGTCCTGCCCCTGGCGCACCAGTTCGGCGATGTTGCCGGCCTGGAACTGCTCCTTCTCCTTGATCGCCACGCACTCGGTATGGGGGACGATGTCGGAGGCGTGCAGGAAGGCGGCCTTGTCCATGCCGATGTCGACGAAGGCGGCCTGCATGCCGGGCAGCACGCGGCTGATCTTGCCCTTGTAGATGTTGCCCACGATGCCGCGCTTGGCCTGACGCTCCACATGCACTTCCTGCAGCAGACCGTTCTCGACCAGGGCGACCCGGGTTTCGGAGGGGGTGACGTTTACCAGCAGTTCTACCGACATAAGTTACCTTGCCTTTCTAGTTTTGAATTCTGGCACGACGAACAACGGGTAACTCAGCAGCGCACTGCTGACGAGAGGATTACCGGGTCTGCTCGAGGTGCTGCTTGATCAACAGGTCCGTCTCCAGCAGGGGCAGGCCGACCACGGCACTGTAGCTCCCCTCGAGGCGACTGACGAATTTGCCGGCAATGCCCTGGATAGCATAAGCGCCCGCCTTGTCGCACGGCTCGCCGGTGCGCCAGTAGGCTTCGATCTCGGCCTCGTCCAGCTTGCGAAACGCCACGTTGGTGGTGACCAGTCGCACATCGCACCGCTCCGGGGTGGCCAGGGCCACCGCCGTCATCACCTGGTGTACCCGCCCGGAGAGGGCTTCCAGCATGTCCTTGGCGTCCAGCAGGTCGGAGGGTTTCTCCAGCACCCGCTCCCCCAGCACCACTATGGTATCGGCCCCCAGCACCGGCAGCGCCGTGGGCGCCGCGGCCACACCGGCCATGGCCTTGTCGCGGGCCAGCCGGCAGACGTAATCCTGGGGCTTCTCACCGTCGTTGCGCAGCTCCGGCACATCCAGCTTGAGGACCTCGAAACGGTAGCCCAGGCGGGTCAGAAGCTCGTGCCGGCGGGGGGAGCCCGAGGCGAGATAGAGTTGCAGTTCGTTGTGCTTGTTCATACTTCACTCAATGAGACGATGCGCAGTTACAATGCGTTGTTTTTATTCACATTCACTTGATATTGAAGCGACGCCGCACCTTGCGCAAGACCATAAAAATCCAGGGCCATATTAACATCGTCGTCAACGTCGACCAAAAGTAGGCGAAGTTGAGGCTGGCCCGGCTGAACAGATGCTCCGCCCAGAACACGGTGATCTTCCCCACCAGGGAGAGCAGACCGATGATCAGCGCCTGCTGCCAGAGGGAGAAGTTGCGGATCTTCTGGAACTGGAAGGCCGCCAGGTAGGTGGTGATGGCCATGGCCATGGCCCGCACGCCGAGGGTGCTGCCGAGCAGCACGTCCAGCAGCAGGCCCGCCACCCAGGCGGTGCCGACGTTGGTCCGGTGCGGCAGCGCCAGCGCCCAGTAGATGAGCACCATGGCGAGCCAGTCCGGACGGAAGGGTTCGAATTGAAAGGGAAGCGGCAGGATGGAGAGGCACAGGGCCAGCAGGATCGAACACCAGATCCAGATCCTGCCGCTGGCGGGTTGCAGCATCAGCGCGTCGCCCCCGCCGCCGAGGTTGCCGTGGCCGCCGAGGCGCTCGCCGCAGGCTCAAGGGCATCCTTGTCGTGTACTTCCGGTTTCTTGTCGGTCCACAGCAGCAGCAGGTAGCGCAGACGGTCCAGCGCCACCAGCGGCTTGGCCTCGATCTGGGCGAAGGGCTTGCCCTCCACGTAGTCGGAGCGGGTCACGGTCGCCACCGGATAACCTTCCGGGAAGCGGCCGCCCAGGCCCGAGGTGACCAGCAGATCGCCGACCTGGACGTCGGTGTTGCGGGGCAGGTTGCGCAGCTCCAGCTTGTCCAGCTCGCCGCTGCCGGAGGCGATGGCGCGCAAGTCGTTGCGCAGCACCCGCACCGGGATACCGTGGCTGGAGTCGGTGATGAGCAGGACGCGACTGGTGGTGGAGCCCACGTGGAGCACCTGACCGACCACCCCCTGATCGTTGATCACCGGCTGGCCGTTGTAGACGCCATCCAGCGCCCCCTTGTTGATCAGCACCTGATGGCTGAAGGGGTCGGAATCCACCGACAGCAGCTCGGCCACCATCTTGCGGGACTCCTTGTGTACCGGCGACCCCAGCAGCTCGCGCAGACGCTGGTTCTCGTGCTCCAGCTGATCCATCTTGAGCAGGCGCGAGCGCAGGGTGAACAGTTGCTGCTCCTGCTGCTTGGTCTGCTCGATGAGATCGGCGCGGGTCTGCACCTGGGTCGACATGGTGTCGAGCAGGGTGCCGGGGGCGTTGGCGATGTATTGCAGCGGGCTCACCAGGGAGCTCAGATAAACGCGGACATGGCTGAACACACCGAAGCGGGAATCCGCGACGATGGCAGCGACGGAGATGATGACGGCGAGAAACAACCGTAACTGAAGCGAAGGGCCTCTACCGAAGATGGGTTTCATGAGTCGTCAAAAAAGAGCCGGCGCTCGGCCGGCTTTGGGTCTTATTCGTAGTGGAACAGATCGCCACCGTGCATATCGATCAGCTCCAGCGCCTTGCCACCGCCACGGGCGACACAGGTGAGGGGATCTTCAGCCACGACGACCGGGATGCCGGTCTCTTCCATCAGCAGACGGTCGATGTCCTTGAGCAGGGCACCACCACCGGTCAGCACCATGCCGCGCTCGGAGATGTCGGACGCCAGCTCGGGCGGGGACTGTTCCAGCGCCACCATGACAGCGGAGACGATGCCGGACAGCGGCTCTTGCAGCGCTTCCAGGATCTCGTTGGAGTTCAGGGTGAAGCTGCGGGGCACACCCTCGGCCAGGTTGCGACCACGTACCTCGATCTCGCGCACCTCTTCGCCCGGGTAGGCGGAGCCGATCTCGTGCTTGATGCGCTCGGCGGTGGCTTCCCCGATCAGGCTGCCGTAGTTGCGACGCACGTAGCTGATGATGGCTTCGTCAAACTTGTCGCCACCGATGCGCACGGACTGGGAGTAGACCACGCCGTTCAGGGAGATGATGGCCACTTCGGTGGTACCGCCACCGATGTCCACCACCATGGAACCGGTCGCTTCGGAGACCGGCAGGCCGGCACCGATGGCT
The DNA here is from genome assembly GCF_040908005.1 of Aeromonas sp. s1(2024). Taxonomy (NCBI): domain Bacteria; kingdom Pseudomonadati; phylum Pseudomonadota; class Gammaproteobacteria; order Aeromonadales; family Aeromonadaceae; genus Aeromonas; species Aeromonas sp. s1(2024). The sequence goes on from NZ_JBFOCW010000083.1 coordinate 136,626, forward strand.
GCAGCCATGGGTTCATCGATCAGGTAAACCTCGCGGGCGCCGGCGCCCAGAGCGGATTCCTTGATGGCGCGACGTTCCACCTGGGTGGAGCCGCAGGGCACGCACACCAGCACGCGCGGGCTGGGGCGGAAATAGTTGTTGTCGTGAACCTGTTTGATGAAGTGCTGCAGCATCTTCTCGGTCACGTAGAAATCGGCGATCACGCCGTCTTTCATCGGGCGAATGGCGGAGATGTTACCCGGGGTACGACCCAGCATCTGCTTGGCGGCATGACCGACAGCAGCGACCGATTTGGCGTTCCCGCGCTCTTGGCGAATGGCGACAACTGAGGGTTCGTTAAGGACGATCCCTTGATCTTTTACATAGATCAGGGTGTTGGCAGTTCCCAAGTCGATCGACAGATCGTTGGAAAAGACGCCTCTGAGCTTTTTGAACATGGCTACGGGAAATCCTAAGAATTTGGAGGTGCAGAAAACCGGCTAACTTTACCAATGCCCACCCCAATGGGCAAGCGCTCAAACTGTCGCCAATCAATCAGGCGCGACAAAAATGCGAGTCATCACTCACCCGCTCAGGCCGACAAACACTACGAAACAAGGAGATAAGACGCCACTGTACAGCAATGCGTCTATCTCCTCGTGTCAGCCCGGGTGTCAGGGCATCACTTCGCGGCGATAAATAATTCTGTCATTACCCCGATCCCGACCAAAAATCGCCTCCCCCAGCAGGTGATCCGCCGTGGCCGGATCCGCCAACCAGACGGGTTGGGATGGCTGTTTGTCCAGCAGGATCTCGTAGGGAATGCGCACACTCTGGTTCGGCGCGGCGAAATGGAACCGGGTCTCGCCTGCGTCGAAACCGACCTGAGTACCGCCCGGAGCCACATTGCCGAGACCAAGGCGAATGCGGGTACCGTCTTTGAGGATCAGATCCCCCGTCGCGGAGTCATAGCGTTGCTCCGCATCGGTAAAGACGATACCACCTCCTGCCAGGGAGATCTGGGTACAGATATCTTGCGAATTGGCTCGCCTATCTTGCGAATTGGCTCGCCACAGGCCCCCTTCGAAATATTGCACCTGCAGGGGCAGCGCCAGCGGGGCGCTGGCCGCCCCCTGACGAGTGCTGGCCAGCAGGCGGCCGTAATAGGCGATCATGGTGTTGTTCTCCCCTTGCAAAATAGAGAGCTGCCTGGCGGTGCAGTTCACCCCGCTCTGGCAGTTGCCGCTGACGGCCGGATTCATGTTCCGACCGCTGAGGAAGCTGGTCTCAGGAGTCTCACCGTCCGTCACTCTGAGCCCTAGTCGCAGGTGCGGCAAGGGCTCTTCCGGTGCGGTCAGGCTAGGGGTCAGTTCGCGCAGCCGCATAAAGCGGGTTTGACCTGACTGCTTGCCTGTTCCTTCGGTCCAGCTGGCGGCCAGAGGTGCCAGCCGATTGGATCTGTCCACCCCGTCCTGATTGTTGGCGGCCACCAGGGTGAGGGCCCCTCTGGCAAAGGCATCACGGTAGTTCCTCGTGACACTCCCTTCCTTGTTGCGCGCCTCCACCACGGTCTGTACCCCGAATGGCTGGCTCATATAGCTGAAACCACCGCAGGCCGGGGTGACGGTACCGCTCGTCATGTTGAAGTCCCAGGGTACGAAGCGCCCCAGCGGCACGCTGGTGGCGGGAGGGATGGAGTAACCGAAATAGCCCGTTGATACAGTGCTTCCCTCTGGCGACGTTGCCACCGGTGGCGTTGCCTTGATCCTGAAGACCCCGACCTCATTGAGGCTGAGGGCGGGTGTATTGAGGCTGGCACTGGCTGCAACATGGCTGTACCTGGTCGGGGTGACCTGGGCGGCCACACCACCCTGAGGGGCCACCAGCTCGCTGGTCAGGGCGATGTCGGACAACACGAAGTTGGGGGTGGTGCCATTGCCGGTGCAGATATCCCCATCGCTGTCGCTCTGCCACGCCATGGCCTGGATATTGAGCGAGAAGCTGTCTCCCGTCCTCTTGAACACAGGGCAGGTGATATCCCCTGCCGAACAGGTCCCCTGGATGGGCGTGATGCAGAGCCCGACCGGGCGGCTGACGAAGAGATCCGACCCTGTTATCACCAGTCCCGCGGTATCACCGCTGCCATCGTGGCGGGCATTGAGCCGCATCTGGCCCGCATCCGGGTAGCTCACCGTCAGGGTAGTCTCCCCTTTGCTATCGAAGCTCAGGTTGCTGGTGGTGGACGCCCCCTGCGACGTAGCGATGGCATTGCCGTTGACCGTCACCTTGCTGCCGAAGGTGTTGCTCGCCGGGCTCACATAGTCGCTCCAGAAACGAACAGGTTTGCTCACACCGGCAAAGCTCGGCACGCACTGCTGGCTGGCATCGTCTTTCTTGACTGCCTTCATCACCACCTGCTGCGGCCTGTTCGCCAGGGTATCCGGCACATTGAACAGGAAGCCGCTGTCGGCAAAGCTCAAGGTACAGGCGGCGGCGCTCAGGGCACCACTGCCGGCGCGGCACAGGGTGGTGCTCAGGGGTTTGGTGGACGGCGTCGAGCCGCTCACTCCCACTGTGATGGCCGTCGCCAGATTGTTGCGCAGCTGCAATTTGGCGGTGCCGTTGCTGAAATTGACGGTGGCGGTGTTGCCGTTGTAGCTCACCTGGCTGTCGGCTATCCAGCCGTTGCTGCCATTCTTCAGGGGGGTCAGGATGGCGCTCACCGGGTCCGTGAACAGTTGGCTGCAACTGGCGTTGGCGCAGGCCCGTATGACGAGGGTCTCCGGGTTGCAGGTCAGGGCCTGACCGGAGTGATCGAACTCGAAGTGATCGATCTGGGTCCCCACCGGATTGGATTTGAGGGCGCAGATCCGGACGTTGTCGATCTGGTGGGCGTTGGTCGCATCCCCTGTGGAACCCGTTAGGGACAACAGCAGATTCTCGGGAATGGCTGCCTGGCCACTCTGGGCGGCAGCATTGAAGCTGTCGATCAGAGTGCTGTAAACCCCTCCGGTATTGCGCTCCACCTTGACCAAGGACTGGCCGGTGATGCGCGAGTCTATGGTCAGTCGATAACGGTGGGGGCGATTGCTGTCCGAGCCGCTGTCCACGGTCGGCGACAGGCAGTTGCCGTTGGCGTTGTCGGCGCCGTTGTTGCAGGTGCCCTTGAGGTAGTTGTAGCCGCTGGTACCGGAACCCGATCCCCGTACCGCTACGGACTGCTTGCGCCGCCCCTTGTTGACACTGCCACCTTCGCCGGAGAAGTTGCCGTACTCATCTATTCCTACCCCAAGCCAGCCGCCGGCAAAGCCATTAGCTTCTGGCTTGAAGCCATACCCGAGGGGCCCGCCGAAGGCGCCGGGCTGGGGGGTCACTCTGGCGTCGGAGAGCACCACCGCCATGCCGTCCGCCCCGTTGCCACCGTGGGCATAGTGGTCGAATTCGATGGTGACCAGGTTGTTGGCGGCGGGGAAGAGCCGCTGGTAAGTCGCAGAGGTGGATTGCTTGGGGCTGGCCTGGGTCATGCCAAGTCGGCCATTGACGATGGCGGGGGTAAAGTCGCCGCTGCTGCGGGCCGCCACCCAGTCGCTGCTGAGGGTGCTGGCGGAGAAGTCGTCGCTGAAGCAGGCGAGCAAGGGCTCACCGCTGTCATAAATGACCTTGCTGTTGCCCTTCAGATTAACGTTCTTGGCGCTCAGTTGGCCCCGCAGCACCACCTGATTCTCCAAAGTAGCGTCACCTTCCGCATAATAGCTACCGGCCAGTTGATCGCTGCCGGTCAGGGTTATGCTACCAACTACATAGGCTTTGAAAGCAGATCCCGTCTGCAGCTGTGAGTCGTTATGAGCATTCATATTGCCTTTGACGTAAAACGAAGTCGAGCCGCTGCCGACCAGTTTAATGAGGCTACCTTCGGTCAGAGTCAGATCCCCCTCGATGATGTAGGTCTTGCCAGCTGTCAACGTCATCAAGCCGCCATTTTGCATGGTCAGGCTCTTGATCACATAGGTGCTGTATTTGTCGGAGAAACGGACATTGCCATACCCGTTTGCATTGACCGAACCATCTATGGTCAAGCTACCCAGATCCCAGCGGCTACTGTTCGCCTCCTTGCCGTAGTTGGGCGTAGTTCCGAGGATAACGGTAGGGGTCGTCCAGTGGGCGACCGTATAGTTGGCGGAGTCCGTGCTGCCGGGGAAGTTAGGACGAGCTTGCTTCAGACTGGCGATACCGGTTATCTGGCACTTTCCCGCACCACAGGCTTGCGAACTCATTTCATAGTCATAACCAGTAACCTGTTTAAAGCAGACATCTAGACCGTTGTAGCCCTCCACCCTGGCGCCGGACTGCATATAAAGCGTACCTGCCGAGTCGTGACTCTGGATGGGGCCAGGGAAGATGCTGTTGCAGTCCAGTGCAGCATGGGCAGGCAAACCAACCAACAACAAGACAAGGGCAGCACAGAGGCGGCGGATCATGGGTTCACTCCATCGAAGGCTTGTGCCACCAGAGTGCGGCTGACGGCAAAGTCCGGATTCGGGCCGCTGTTGGTTTCCGGGTCGCCGCAGCGCCCCTCGCTGCTGAAGTCATAGGCGGTCTGGGTGGCGCCAGCGGCACTCACCGACACCTTGTTGCAGGTGACGATGGCCTGACAGCCCGTCAGTCCTGCATCGGTGAAACTGAGACTGGTGCTGGCGGCGCATTGCTGCCCTTGCCACTGGCCATTGGGATAGAGTCGATAGAGGGCAATTTCCAGCCCGCTCTGGGCTGCCATCAGGGCACGCACGCCGCGTACCTCCACCGTGTGCTTCTCAGCGCTGTCCACCAGGAAACGCCCCATGGCCGCCGCCAGCAGGGCCATGATGACGATGACGAAGAGGGCGATCAGGATGGCGCTGCCCCGCTGAGACCTCACCATGGAGGGAGTGTCAGGGCGCATTGAGGGTCTCCAGCTTGTGGTGGAAGACGACGCGCTCGTCGCGCTGCTCGAACTCCAGCCGCAGCCCCACCTCGCTCTGGTTGAAGGCGGCGGGTTCCCGATAGAAGTAATAGGCGGCGGGACGAATATGCTCCGCCATCAACCGGGTGGTCTCGCTGCTGCTCAGGGTGTCGTCCAGGGGCCTGGCCATGCGCCAGAGGCTGCCCCCTCTCACGCAATAGAGCACCTGCTGGTTCGCAAAATAGATGCGCTGCCCCGGCGAGTCCTTGACGAAACCGTTACTGAGAGTCAAGGGCAGTGCGCCCGATACGTCGCTGCCCACATCGGTGACGCGGGCGGTACAGCTTCCCTGCAGGCAACCCTGATTCAGGAGGCCCGTGCTCGCGAGGGGATACACAATGGCAAGATCCTCATTTTTCTTGGGGAGCACGGATGGCGTGACTATGCTGAGCCCGGTGCTGGCCACAGAGCCCAAATAGCGACTGGCGGTGGCGATGGGCCAGAAGCGCAGACAGGCCCCCTGCTCCAGGGCGCCTCCCCCTTCGTCCTCGACCCGCACCGAGCCGGGGACCGCGTCGCGCACCTCGCGGTTGAGCCGCTCCAGGGCGAAACGGGCATCGCTCATCAGCTGCTCGCGGCGGCTGGCATCCCCGTAAATCTGGGTGCCGATGCCGATAAACTGGCTGGAAAATGTCGCCATCACTCCGAGCAGCAGGATCACCATCACCAGCTCCACCAGGGTGAAGCCCCCCTCACGCCCGAGTCGGACGCGGTCACGGGCGAGTCTGGCGCATGGGTATTCCCACGCGGCATCACGGGAATGTGGCTTGCCCATCAGTAGTTCCCTCGATAGAGGCCGAAGACCAGCTCACTCCCGTCCGGCAGGCGCACGGTCAGGGTGATGCGCTTGCCGATGGACTCGGCCCCCTCCCCCGCGCTGCCAAAGAGGGTATCCGGCACCACCGCGATCTTCACCTGGTAGCGCCGATACTCCTCTTCGCTGCTCGCGGCCGAGGCCTGGGTAAAGTAGCTGGCGTCCACCCAGCGGCCTGACGTGTCGAAATCGTCCACGTCGTTGAACGTGTAGGGGCGGGTCTCGCCGCTGTCCGGGCCATAGCTGGCGCTGTCGGTGCAGGCCGGGTAGGCCACCGCCGGGCTTCCTGCCGTCTCGCCGCAGCGAAAACGGCCGCCGTTGTGATCGGAATGCTCGTCGAAAGACTTCTCCAGCATCTCGCCGAGGATGCGCTGGGCGAGCTGGGCGGCGCGTACCTGCTGCACCGGATCCACCGCCTGGGGAGCCTGATTGATAAGCAGCCCCAGGATGCCGGTCAGGGCGACGGCCAGCAGCACGATGCCGACCACGAACTCGACCAGGGTGAAGCCGCGGCGGATCTTAGGGGATCGCATGGATATAGCCTTCCGACTCGATGCGCAGCCGGGCACTCTCCTGGCCGCTGCTGACCGCCAGTTCGCAGCCGTTGATGCAGCCTGGCCACAGGGGCCTGCCGCTGCGCTTGTCGAAATGGAATGCCCCCTGAGGAGAGAATTGCAGGTTGCCGGACGCCTGCACCAGGCGCCCGCGACTCTGCTCATCCCCACGCCAGCCCGAAATGGGGGCAGGCGCACAGCTCGCCCCGGTCAGATGGCCAAAACGCCCCGCCTCCAGCACTAGCTGGGTGCAGCGCGCGTCCCCTTCCTGCATGTTCATGGTCTGCACCAGCCGCAGCCGGGCCACCAGCTCGTCACGCAGGGTATGGGTTTCAAAGCCGCCTTTGCCCAGCCACTTGGGCACGGCAAAGGCGGCCAGAATCCCGAGCAACAGGATCACGATCACCAGTTCAATCAGGGTAAAGCCATGTCTGTTAATCCGTTCTTTTCGCATGCCACATTTACCCATTTCTAAAAAAGAAGCAGAGAGAATATCTCCCTGCTTCTTTAGATAGTTCTTAATTACAAGCTTTGGTTTCTACTACTGGAACAGCGGTAGAAGTGGCTTCGGTATAGGTTACATAGCAGGTGTCCGAGCCGGTAGATACACCATTTGGGAAGATCTGAATGTATGCTGGGTTGGAGCCTTTCGGTGCAGCAAACACCCAGTCATTTACATTCAACTCAACCACAGCGGTCAACGCTGCGGAGGTCGCAACCGGGTAGCCAAACAGGGTCGAAACCTGTTTGCCGTTACCCAAATCCAAATCGTATGCAGTACTTTCTTTATCTTTTCCTTTGAGAACCGCCTTGCTGTAAACCATGGCGCCTGCAGAATTCAGTGAGCCCTCAACACCCTTCAGGGTAGAAGTGCGCGCATCATCCTGCAGATTCAGGAACTTGGGTGCGGCGGTGACCGCCAGAATGCCCAGGATGATGATCACGATAACCAGTTCGATCAGGGTGAAACCCGATTGCTTCTTCATTACGTCTTTCCTCGGTTTATCAATTGATATTGGTGGTCACCTGGCCGGAGGCCGGGCGATAACTGAAACTCATGAACGCATCCGTGCTCCCTTGCGGGTCCTGATAACGTCCATCACTTCCCTTGCTCAGGCTGTTGACCAGATAGTAACGGCAGACCGAATCCAGTCCATTGTTGCTCACCGTGGCATAGAACTTCAGGTCATTGCCGCTACCGCGCACCTCGTCAAAGCGGGCAGTAGCCTTGGGAGGATTCTGCAACAACCCCTCCCAAATATTGAGGCAGCGGGCCGCCGTCAGGCTGGCCGGATCCACATCGGGCGTGCCACTTGCTGCCGTGTCCATGGGATACCCGGGAGAGAGCTCGCCATTGCTGACCTGACTGTCGGTCGGCGTGGTCAGATAGAAACGCGAGCCGTCATAGAGCACGGTGTTGAGCCCATCCTGCCTGGCACGTCCTTCGGCCTCCCACTGGGCCCGCACCAGGGACACCCCGGTGGCAAAACCGCCGGACACCCCTTCCACGCTCGCCTTCTTCGCCTCGTCGGTCACATCGAGAAAACGGGGCAAGGCGGTGACGGCCAGGATCCCCAGGATCACGATGACGATCACCAGCTCAATCAGGGAAAAACCGGCCATCCGGCCAAGCGCCCGAACGGGTCTCACTCTCTTTGCTGCCATGCTGCCTCCGTAATGGTCCGCATTATTTCATGCGGATAGAAAAAAATCATGTCAATGAAATACTTGAAGCACCCAATCAGGGGAGGGCCACCACCCGGCCATCGGTGAAGCTGTAGTGCAGCCAGTGCCCTTCCTGGCCGAATTCACACCCGCCGCCCCCTTCGCTGGCAAGGGCCTGCCAGGACGAAAGCCCCTCATCGTGCCCCAGCAGGGCGAGCCAGAGCTGACGGCAATCGGCCGATGGCGACTGGCGCGGCAACACCGCCAGAGGCCAGCCCCGCTCATCGAACTGCCAGGCTGTGCCCTCGGCATGGAGCACCGACGGACGCCGCTCGTCGAGCCAGCGTCCGTGCAGGCGCTGGGCCCGCTGTGCAAACTGCTCACCGAGCAGGCTGGCGCTGATGGCCAGCGCCTCTTCCCTGTGATTGCGATAGCTCATGACCAGGGTCGTGACGATAACCGCCAGCAGGATAAAGACGACGATCCGCCGATATCCCCCCAGCCAGTGCTCATCCTGCTCGGACTCTCTGCTCATGCTCTTTCATACCTTGTTCTCTGTGCCCGGCACGGGCGGCATCCGGATAACCGTGAAGATACTGCCTACTGCCCGCGCACCGCTCTCATCATCTCCCACCATCAGAGGAGTGAAGATGCTGAACCCTGTCACTGGCCGCGAACAGCTCTCATCATGTCCCACATGGGAGTGAAGATACCCAGCGCCAGCACCAGTACCATGACCGCCACTATGCCGATGAGGATGGGTTCGATGCGGGCGGTGAGGCTCTTGAGGTCATAATCCACCTCACGCTCGTAATACTCGGCCGCTTCGTGCAGCAGCTCGTCCACCTGGCCGGTCTCCTCCCCCACCGCGATCATCTGCATCACCAGAGGGGTGAACAGGCCGCTGGCGCCGGCGGTGCGCAGCAGGCTCTCCCCCCGCTCGATGCCGCCCCGCATGTCGCGGATCTGCCCCGCCATCCAGGCATTGTCCACCGCATCGGCCACCAGGGTCAGCGCCGTGTTGAGCGGCACGCCGGCCTTGAGCATCATGGAGAAGCTGCGGGCAAAACGGGCAAGCAGGGAGCGCTCTATGATGGAGCCGACGATGGGCAGCCGCAGCTGCCATCTGTGCCAGGTCAGCCTGCCTTTGGTGGTGGCAACCCAGCGTCGCCAGCCGACGGCGGCGCCCACCAGGATGGCGAGCAGCAGCCACCAGTAGTGAACGAAGAAGTGGGAGGTGGCCAGCAGGATACGGGTCGCCAGCGGCAGCTCCACCCCGAACTTGGCAAACATCCCGGCAAAGACGGGGATCACCATGATGTTGAGGATCACCATGGCGACGGCGATGGCAATCAGCACGAAGGTGGGGTAGCGCATGGCGGTCTTGATCCGCTTGCGGGTCTCCAGCTCCAGATCGAAATAGTTGGCGAGCTGCAGGAAGGCCTCCTCCAGCTGACCCGTGTTCTCCCCCACGTGGATGATGGCCACGAAGAGGCTGCTGAACACCTTCGGGTGCGACTGCATCGCGCTCGACAGCGGCCGGCCGTTGGCCAGATCCTCCCCCAGGGCGTGAAGCGCCCGCTTGAGGGGCTTGCTGTGGGCGCTCTCCTCCAGCCCCGCGATGGCGCGCAGGATAGGGATGCCTGCCCGGGTCAGGGCATACATCTGGCGGCTGAAGACCACCAGCTCCTCCAGCTTGACGCTCCCTTCCAGCAGCAGCGACCAGTCGATGCTGGCAGACCTGGCCTTGCCGGCCTTCAGCTCGGTGGGCATCACCCCGCGGCGCATCAGCTGCTCGGCGGCGGCCAGCTCGCTCACCGCTTCCACCACACCGCTGACGGCCTGGCCCTGGCTGTCACGCCCCTTGTAGGCAAAACGGTTCATGGGCGACCCCGGCAGAGTGATTCAGTACGATCCAGATGCCTCATGCGTTACCCCAGGTCCTCGGCCAGCCGAAGCACCTCGTCCACCGAGGTGATCCCCTCGCGGGCATAGTCGAGCGCCGTCAGGGCCAGGGGGCGGTAGTGCTCGTGCGCCCGTGCCGCCCGGGCAAACCCCTCGGCATCGTTGCGGCGCAGGGCATCCATCATGGATTGATCCAGCTCCAGCAGCTCGTAGACCCCGATCCGGCCCGCATAGCCGGTGAAGTTGCAGCTCTGGCAGCCCCGCCCCTTGCGATAGCGATGCTGGCCCGGCGCTTCACCGGAGAGCACCGAGAGCCAGGTGGCCTGCCCCTCGTCCGGCGCCGTCTCGCAGGCGCAGTGTTCACACACCCGCCGCACCAGGCGCTGGGCCACCACGGCCCGCAGGGCGCTCGCCACCAGATAGCCGGGCGCCCCCATGTCGATGAGACGCAGAGCACTGGTCACGGCGTCGTTGGTGTGCAAGGTGGTCAGCACCAGGTGACCCGTGATGGCGCCGCGCAGGCCGATCTCCACCGTCTCGTTGTCCCGCATCTCCCCCACCAGCAGGATGTCCGGATCCTGGCGCAGGGTGGAGCGCAGTACCTGGGAGAACGTGAGCCCTATCTTGGGATTGACCTGCACCTGGCTGATGCGGGGCAGGCGGTACTCCACCGGGTCTTCCACCGTGATGATCTTGTGGCTGGCCTGGTTGAGCTCGGAGAGGGCACCGTAGAGCGTCGTGGTCTTGCCGCTGCCGGTCGGGCCCGTCACCAGGATCATGCCGTGAGGGCGTTTGAGCTGACGACGAAAGCGGGTCAGGATGGCGGGCGGCATCCCGGTCTCGGCGAGCGACAAGATGCCGGAGGATTGATCCAGCAGCCGCATCACCACGGACTCGCCATATTGCACCGGCATGGTGGACATCCGCACATCCACGTCGCGGCCGCGCACCTTCATGTTGAAACGGCCATCCTGGGGCAGACGCTTCTCCGAGATGTCGAGCCCGGCCACCAGCTTGAGGCGCAGCACCAGCGCCTGGGCAATGCGCACCTCGTTGAGGATGTTCTCGTGCAGCACGCCGTCGATACGCTGGCGAATGCGCAGCACCTTCTCGTCCGGTTCGATATGGATGTCGGAGGCCCCCACCTGTACCGCGTCCTCGAACAGGGAGCGCAGCAGCTTGGCCACCGTCGCCTCCCCCTCATCGGTTGCGGCATTGAGGCTGCCGGCCCCCAGCTCGAAGCCGGTCTCCTGGTGCTCTTCGTGCAGTTGCACCGCGAAGTTCTCTATCTCCCGGGTGCGGCGATAGAGGCGGTCGAAATACTCCAGCAGCTGGCCTTCACGGGCCACGGCCAGCACCAGCTCCCGCGGGCTGAGCAGGGCAGCGATGGCGTCGAGGGCGCTCAGATCCGCCGGATCCGACATCACCACGGTGACCTTGTCGTCGCTCAGGTTGACGGCCAGCGCCCGGTAGCGGCGCGCCTGCACCTCGGGCAACAGCGCCACGGCCGAGACGTCGATGGTGAGGTTGTTGAGATCGAAGAAGGGCACATCCAGCTGACGGGCGAGGAAGGTCAGCAGTTGCACCTCGCTGATGAAGCCGAGATCGATGAGGGTGGTCCCCAGCTTGCGGCCGATCTGGCGCTGCTGCTGCAGGGCGAGCTGCAGCTGATCATCCGAGATGATCTGTTCCTGTACCAGCAGGTCGCCTAGGCGCATTTTCAGTCTGGGTTGTGCCATTGTTGCTCCGATCTCTGTTGCTTCACGCCCGCTGCCTTGTCCGATGGCATGGGCTCATCGAACTGCCGCTTTAATCAATGGGTCAGTTGGCCAATTCGTTGTTCGAGCCATTGGGTGGAGGCCTCCCCCAGATTGCCGTGCAACTGGGCATTGCGATAGGCATCCAGTGCCCGCTGACGGTGTCCCTGACCATCCTCCGCCACCCCCAGTCCCAGCCACCAGCGCCCCTGATCCGGCTGCTGGCGCAGCAGCCTGACGTACATCTCGGACGCCTGGACAGGCTGCCCCAGCTCCTGGGCAAGGCCGGCCCAGGTGGCGTAATAATCCAGATTGCTGGCAATATCGGGCTGATAGCCGGTGAGCCAATCCAGCGCCTTCTGCCGATCCCCTCCGCTGATGGCCACACGGGCCAGCAGCAGACGCAGGTCCGCCTGCGCGGGATCCAGCCTCAGCCCCTCTTCCAGCACCTGGGCGGCCTCGGTCAGCCGTCCGGCGCCATAGAGCAGGCCCGCCAGCTGTTCCCGCGCCCCCTGGTTGTGGGGATCGTGGGCCAGCACCTCGTAGTAGCCATCCTGCGCCTCCTGCATCCGTCCCTTGGCCATGGCCGTGGTCGCCTTGCGCTCGGCCAGGGTGGCCAGCTCGGCGTCGGAGAGTTCCACCGTCTCGATCTTCAGGATCCCGGGTTTGCGCGGCGCGGCGGGTGCAGGCGCCTCTTCGGCGCTCTGCTCCGCGGCCAGCTCGGCATAGAGGTCCGGCTGCAGCTCCTCGTCGCTCGGGATCGTCTCGTCCCCCAGCGCTTCCTGCGGATTACCCTCATCGGCGAGCACGGCCTCATCGGCCGGAGCCTGCTCGGCTGCGGAGGGGGCCACTCTCGTGGCGGTCGACTCGGCACTGGCGGCGGGCACCTTTGCCACTGGCGCGGCAGAGGAGACCGCCTGCGTGGTGGCCACCACCGCCAGGGGCGCGGATGGCGCCACCGCAGGGGCGGTGCGGGGGGCCTCGACCTGCGCCGCTGGCAGGGAGGCTCGCAGGCTCTGCTGCCAGAAGATCCAGGTGCGCCAGCCGAGGATCCCCAGGGCCAGGGTACACAGCAGGGTCAGCACCAGCATCCACCAGCCTTGCTGGCGCACCGGCGCCACATAGACGGCGGCTCCCTCGGCCTCTTGCTGACGCCTATCCAGATCTTTCAGCATCTGATTGATCACGCTCATGACCAGACTCCATACGCCAGGGCGGTGCCCAACAACAACAACAGGGGCCACCAGAGGGTGAGACGGCCACGGCGGGCATCATCGGTATCCCGGATGGCGAGCCGGACCAGGGCGCTGTCGATCCGCCGCACACCGCGACCATAGGCCAGCATCAGGCACTTCTGCGCCAGTATGTTGATGAGGCGGGGAATGCCGCGGGATGCGCGCCACAGCCTGCGCAGGGCGCGGCCATCGAACAGGGCGGCCCCGCGATAGCCGGACACCTGCAGCCGGTACTCCAGATAGGCCCGGGTCTCGTCGAGCCGCAGCGGCCGCAGGCGGTAGGAAAAACCGATGCGCTGGCGCAGCTGGCGCAGACGGGGTTTGCCGAGTCGGTTATCCAGCTCCGGCTGGCCGAACAGCACGATCTGCAGCAGCTTGCTGGATTCGGTCTCCAGGTTGCCAAACAGCCGGATCGCCTCCAGGGTCTCGTCGGGCAGGGCCTGTGCCTCGTCGATGAGCACCACCACCCGGCTCCCCTGCCTGTGCAGGGCGATGAGATGGCGATGGATGCGATCCGTGAGATCCAGCTCGCTCTCCCCCGCCAGCGTCAGCCCCAGCTCCAGGGCCAGGGCCGTGCGCAGCTCCCCCGGAGTGAGATGGGGGTTGGGCAGCCAGGCCAGACGCACCGGGCAGGCCTCGGAGCCGAGCTCGCTCAGCAGCTTGCGACAGAGCAGGGTCTTGCCGGTGCCCACCTCGCCGGTCACCTTGATGAAGCCCTCCCCCTGCCCCAGCGCCCAGTTGAGCACCTGCATGGCCTCCTCGTGGGGGGGCAGGCCGTAATAGAAACCGGTGTTCGGGGTCAGGCCGAAGGGGGCTTCCCGCAGTCCGAAGTGGCTCAGATACATGCACCCTCCCGGCCAGAGTCCCGGGCGCGCAGCCGCAGACAGCCCCGGATCAGCGACATGGCGCCTCCGCCGTCGGGCAGGGCAGACTGGCTGCAGCCGGGAGGCGCCGCCACATGGGAGAAGGAGTGCTCAACAGGCGCGTCATCCCGGATCAGCCCTTGGGGGGATACCATTTGTCGAGCAGCTCGGAGGAGCGTTGCAGCTCGTTTTGCCAGGTATCTTTCTCCACCACGGTCGGTTTGAGCATGATCACCAACTCCACCTTCTTGGTGCTCTCGCGGCGGTTGGTAAAGGCTTCGCCCAGCCAGGGAATATCCCCCAGTAGCGGCACCTTGCTGACGATCTCCTGCTTGTCGGTCTTCATCAAACCGCCGATGACGATAATGTCACCGTTATTGGCCTGCACCACGGTATCCGACTCGCGGATCGAGCTCTTGGCCAGCGGCAACACCAGGGGATCGGCGGTGCCGACGCTGATGGTCTTGCTCTGCTCCTCGGTGTCGATGACGGAGGGGTGGATATGCAGCAATACCTTGCCCTGCTCGTCGATCTGGGGCGTCACGTCCAGGGCTATCCCCGAGAAGAAGGGGGTCAGCTCCACGTTCGGGGTGACGATGGGGGCCGAAGTCCCCGAGGTGGTGGTGGTGGTCGAGGCGTTGGTGACGAAGTATTCGTCCGTCCCCACCTTGATCACCGCTTTCTGGTTGTTGGTGGCCGTCACGCGCGGGCTGGAGAGGGTGTTCACGTCCCCCTGGGTCTTGAGCAGGCTGACCGCGACGTTGAAGTTGCCATCGGAGATGGTGAAACCGGCGCCCCCCCCCAGAGCCCGGAAGATCTGGTTGGGGGTCGAAGCGATGGGGCTGTCCATGAGGGAGCCGCCCCCCGTGATGCCCTTGCCTCCGTCCCAACTCGCGGAGAGGCCGCTCCAGTCCACCCCCTGCTCATAACCCTCGTTGAGGGACACTTCCAGGATCCGCGCCTCCAGCACCACCTGGCGCTTGAGGTGTTCGCCGGACTGGTCCAGGAACTCGCGCACCGCCTTGAGCTCCTTGGGATAGGCACGCACCGTGACCAGGCCCGCCTGGGGACTGGTGATGACGGCCCGCCCTTCCCCTGTGCCGATCAGGGTCTGCAAGGCATCCCGCAGATCGGTCCAGTAGTCGTTGTTGCTGTCCGTCTCGATGCGGGTGCCGTTGCTGTTGGTGTTGTTGTCACCGTTGGCGGTGTTGCCCTGGCTGTTGTTGTTGCCGCTGTTGTTCAGGCCGTTGTCGAAGTTGTTGTTATTGCCATTGTTGTTGTCGTTGGCCGTCACCCCGCCTGTGCTCACCGAGGTACGGGAGAGACCGCGCCGGGCCATCATCAGGTAGTTGACCGGAATGGTCTCGGTGCGCAGACCGGCGGGATAGACGTGGAACACGTTGCCCTTGCGCTGTACGTCGAAGCCGTACATGTCGCCGACGGTCGCCAGCGCCTCCTGCAGGGTCACATCCTTGAGCTCTACCGAAATGACGCCCGCCACACCGGGATGGACCGCCACGCTGTAGCGGGAGCCCTTGAACAGGGAGCCGAAGAACTCCACCGCGTCCACGTCATGGGCCGCGATGCGCATCCGCTTCTCGGGAATGGTCATCGGCTGCTGGGGACGATTGAGCTGCAACAGCTCGCTCTGCACCGAGGGGGGCAGGGAAGTCAGGGGGGCGGTCGGGCTCTGCTCGCTCATCGCCTGCTTGAGTGCATCTTTGGCCTGTACCGGCTCGGGGTGACGATAGGTAGTGCAACCCGCCACCGCCAGCGCGAGGGGAAGCAGACAAAAAGGGGGTTTTTTCATGTTATTCGTGCACCTGACTCGCTATGAAACTCGACAAACCTGGCCCGCACCATCCCGTGCGACACCCACTTCACATCCGGATCTTGCTGCCAAACAGGGACAGTGTCTGGCGTTTGCCCGCTTTTTCCAGCACCACGCTGTCGGCGCTGATCCCCACCAGCCGGAATCCGTTGACCTGCTGGCCGACCCGGTAGCTTTGACCGTCGAGCACCGCCAGGGCGGGCCCGCTCCCCAGGATGACGCTCTGCAACCTGGGCAGACCGGCCTCCTTGGCGACACTCGCCGCCGAGCCGGATCCCGCCAGGGGCAAGGTGGGATCCTGCAGCACCTCGGCCTGGGCCTGCAGCGCGAGCAGGCTCCCCCACAGGGCCAGCCAGCGCCAGGATGGGAAGGCAAAAATGCGGGATCCCGTCCCGCCGACATGCCGCTTAACCACGGATGAACTCCTTGCTGGTGCTGAGGGTGTAGATCTCCATCGCTACCGCCGCCTTGGGATGCTCGACCACCCGGTAGTCAAAGCCCTTCCAGTAGAAGTGGCGAGGCAGGGCTTCGAGCGCTTTCAGGTACTGGTAGACATCGAAATAGCCGCCCTCCAGCTGAAGCCGGATGCCGTGCCTGAACAGGTTCACCTTCTGCTCCCCGGCCATCAGCGGCTCGGGCTTGAGGGAGGTGAGCGCCAGCATATGCAGGTTGGCGGAGCGGGACAACAGGGCCTCCAGCACCGCGGGCATTTCGTGGGCGGGGATCAGATCCACCGTCTGAGCCAGCAGCTCAGCATCCATCTTGCGCAGAGACGTCTCGACACCGGCGAGCTGATCGCGTACCTGGGCATCGGGATCCCGCCCCAGCCTGGCCTGCTTGCCCTGGTTTTCCAGGGTCAGGATCTCCAGATCCCGCTGCGCCGCAGCCAGGGCCTGCCGATCCTGGCCCAGCCGGGTGTCGGCGTCATCCAGCCAGCCGTAGATGCCCATGGCCCCGAGCAGCACGACCCCGGTCAACAGAATGAGGATCCGCTCGCGCAGGCTGAGGGCTGCGATCTGCTGCGCCCATCCCTGCCATTGTGCCTTCATGTCCATCAGGGAGTCTCCCGCGCTATGCCACTGAGCTGGAAGGCAAGCTGGCCCTCCTTGTCCCGACTCAGGGTGAGCTCGCCAAACTGCTTGCCCGCCAGGGAGGGGGTCTGCTTGAAGCGGTTCACCCAGGCGGGCACGTCCTGACTGCGTTCGGCCACACCCGCGAGGTTGATGCGCCCGTCGCTTATCTCGATCCGTTGCAGGGAGAGACGGGGATCCCGCAGGTGGGCCAGGTCCGCCATCACCCCCGCATAGCCCTGGGATTTTTGCAGGGAGAGGTGGCCAAGCTGCTGCATCAGCGCCTGTTTGGCCCCCAGCTCTTCCCGCTTGTCGGCCAGTTGCCGCTGCAAGTCTGCATTCGCCAGATGGCGCGCCAGCTCCGCATCGAGACGCCTGGCCTCGCCGCGCTGCACGTCGAGCTGTGCCCGTACGCCAGCCAATTCACGATCGAGGCCCTGCTGTTGCCAGCCATAGAAGAGGGTGGCCCCCAGCAGCAGCACCAGGACGCCGCCCCAGACCAACGCCATCTGGGGCAGGCTGGCCCACAGGCGTCTTGGCCGGAATTCGGCGCCATAGAGGTTGATTTGGTGTTTCATCAGTCGCTCCTGCCCAGGGCGGCGCTATAGGCACTGAGGTATTCGACTCCTGCCAGTACCGCCTTGTTTGCCATGGCCGACACCGGGAAACCGAACGTCTGTTCCAGATGACGCACCAGTACCCCCATGGCGGAGGAGGCGATGGCCAGTTGCAACTGGCCGGGCTCGGGCAGCTTGAGATGGCCAGCCAGATAATCGATGGATCGCTGGATCTCCAGCGCCAGCGCGTCGAGCTGGTCGGCATCTGGCTCATGGCTGCCGGTGAGGCTCGCAAATCCGCGCAACTGGCGGGAGAAACAGAGTCCGCCCCGATGGAAGACCAGCAGTTGCAGCTCCTGCCCCCGGGGTTGCCAGAGCAGCATGCGCACCATCTGGTCCGCCTCGTAGAGGGCCGTCATGGCCAGCTCGTCACTGACGATGGCCTCCAGGGTCGCCGCGCCGTTGACCGCATCCGCCACCTGCTGCACCCGGCTCTTGGGCATGCAGACAACGTTGATGCGCGGACGCCCGGCAGGGGGCGTCGGCAGGTCCACATAATCCATGGCGAGCTGCAACACCGGCTCGTTGACGAAATCCTTGATGGCCCAAGGCAGGGCCCCCGCCATCTCGGCATCGGGGACGGCGGGCTTGTCGATCTGGATCTGCTGATAAAGGCTGGCCGCGAGGGCCACCCGCACCTTAGACTTGGCCAGACCGTGCCGGGAAAACAGCTCGGCCAGGGCCTTGGACCAGTCGTGGGGGCCGTTGACAGGCTGGCTGGCAAACACGGGAACGGGGTCCACGCAGGCCAGCAGAATGCGATCGCTGGCCAGCAGGATCCCGACCTGATGGCTGGAGGGAGAACGCCTGAACAGTGACTTCATCTGGATCTTCACCTGGCCGCGTAAAACGGACTAAACCTTAACATAAACAGGCTATTAGCCTCCAACTTTATGACAAACGACGCATCGACGACCACGCTGGCACCCACGGGAGACGATCCCATGGCCCCCCTTCAGCTCCCCTCCCCCCTGCACCGGATCCGGCATCCTCTGCTGGCAGCCCATGACGTCACGCTCTGGTGCAAGCGGGACGATCTAATCCACCCGACCCTCTCCGGCAACAAGTGGCGAAAGCTCAAATACCATCTGCAACAGGCACAGATGCTGGGCAAGGGCCACATCCTCTCCTTTGGCGGCGCCTACTCCAATAACATCCACGCCCTGGCCGCAGCAGGACTCAGACTGGGACTGCGCACCACGGGCATCATACGCGGTGAAGGGGATACCGTCAGCAATCCCACCCTGAAAGCGGCCAAAGGCTGGGGCATGGATCTCGTTTTTGTCGACCGCCAGGACTATCGCCGGCGCCAGGATCCCGAATGGCTTGCCCGGTTCGAGGATGACGACACCCTGCTGGTACCGGAAGGAGGCAGCAGCCCGCTGGCCATCCCCGGGGTGGCCGAGCTGGTCGACGAGGTGCCCTTCTCGCCGGATCTCTGGGTGCTGCCCTGCGCCAGCGGCGGTACCCTGGCGGGACTCATCGCGGGCAAGCGGGCGCAGGAGCAGATCCTGGCCATCGCGGTGCTCAAGGGGGCCGACTTCATCACCGGCGAGGTATGCCGGTTGCATCCGGCGGCGGCCACCACCCCGGGCTGGCGCATCGCGCTGGATCACCACGACGGCGGCTATGCCAGGTTCAGTCCGGCACTCTGGCAATGGGTGCAGGCATTCAGTGCCGAAACCGGCTTGCCGCTGGAACCCATCTACAGTGGCAAGGCGATGTGGGGGCTGTTTCGCGAACTGGCGGCAGGCCGCATTGCGCGCGGCAGCAAGATCATCTTCATCCACACCGGTGGCTTGCAGGGGCTGGCGGGCCTGCAGGAGCAGGGCCGCCTGTCACCCCGGCCGGGGCGCTAGTCAGGCAGGTTGAGGGGCTCGGGGTCGGCAAACCAGGGACCTTGACCGGCATGCACGCCCAGGTGTCGCAACATCTTCCACTCGTCGCCACTCTCCACCCCCACCGCGATGACCCGGGTCTGGGTATTGGCACAGCCCCCCACCAGACTGCGTACCGCCATCTGGTTGACCTGGCGCAGGTGGATCTCCCGCACCAGGCTGGGGTGCAGCTTGAGGAAGTGGATCTCGAACTCCTTGATGTACTGGGTGCTCACCACGTCCTGGCCCGCATGATCGATGGCCAGCCTGCACCCCAGCATGCGCATCGCCCGAAGCGGCCGCTTGAGGGCTTCGTAGTGGCGGGTCACCTGGGACTCCGACAACTGCAGGATCAACCCCTCGTTGGTACTGCGCGGCAACTGGAACAGCTCGAAGAAGAGCTCGCGCTGGAACTCGCGGGTGAGCAGGTTCTGGGCGCACAGAGAGAGGCTGATGGGGCAGCTCGATGCCGGTCGCTGGCGCAGCAGTCGCAAGGCTCGGGCCACCACCAGCCTGTCCAGCGGCAGCAGCAGACCGGCCTTCTCCGCCATGGGCATGAAGACCCCCGCCTGCAGCTCCCGGCCCTGCTCGTCGTGAAGGCGGATGAGCAGCTCCTGCTGCAACACCACCTGATCCCGCTCCTGCTGCACAGGCTGGACGTAGAAGTCGATGCCCTGCTCCTCGATGCGACGGCTGATCAGGGTGCGCCAGCGCACCGTTCCCTTGCTGCTCGCCTCCTCGTTGAGGGATTTCTCGAACAGGAACCAGCCGCTGTGTCCTTGCAGGCGCGCGCTCTTGAGCGCCAGCTCCGCCTCTTCCTGCACCTTGAGCAGGGAATCCTGTGCCTGATAGCAGACCGCACCGAGATAGACGGCGGTGTCGGCATTGACCGCTTCGGGCCAGTGCAGTCGTTGCAGACTCTTGAGCAACTGGCTGGCGCCGTCGACCATCTCGCTCTCAGACATGTTCGGCAGCAGCACGGCAAAGACCTGACCGGCATAGCGCGCCTGCAGGGCTCCGCTGTGCTTGCGCACGAAGGCGCCGATGGTGGCGCTCGCCTCCATCAGGAGTTCCTGGCTCGGGCGCCCGCTCAGCTCGGGATCCAGCTCCTCCAGACCGGCCAGCTCGATCAGCAGCACACCGCCGCTGATCACGCTTGCTTCCATGATGGCGCTCTCCAGCCGGTTGTCGAAGAAGAGGCGGTTGCCGATGCCCGTTGTCTTGTCAACGAAGGCGTTGCTGCGGATGAAGTTGTCAAAGCGGCTGCGCTCCTTGCGGGCGTCGGCCAGCTCGGTCAGCAGATGGGTGAGGGCCTGACTGGCCGAAACAGGCCACTCTTCGGCAGGGTCATGGGCCAGCTTGGTCAGCTTGCCATCCAGGATCAGCTGGGCACGCTCCGCCAGCAGCTCGGCACCGCGCAACTGCAGACGCAGCCAGCGGATGGAGTACCAGAGCCCGAACACCACGATGAAGATACCCAGAGAGATGCCGAACATCGCCTTCATGGAGTACTCGAACTCCTTGAACGGCCTGTCCAGCTTGAAGTCGGCCCGCATCCCGGCCTGATTGGGGATCGCCTCGCTGTAGGCGATCAGCAGGCTCTCGTCCGTCTGCTGCTGCACATCGCGAAACCAGTAGACCCGCTGCTTGTCCTGACGGATCTCCAGCTCCACCACATGGGAGGCCCGCAACAGGGAGGGCAGCCAGCGGGCAAGGGCTTGCTGGTCATCGGTCACCCCCAGTTGCTTGTCGATGATCTCCACCAGGGAGTCGACACGGTTCTGCTGCAGCTCCATTCCCATCTGGCGAAAACTGAAGACCCCGCCGAGCATCACCATGGCCATGGCCGAGATCACGCACAGCGTAATAAAAGAGACGAGTTGAGTGGTCAGTTTCATGTGCCTTTCCGTAGCCGACAGCATCCATAGGGCATCATGGTATCAGCCCAGACCAAACGCCGCCTATGGATGAAGATCCCGCTTCTGCAAATAAGCGGGCGGATGCGTCATGCGGCGCCGTTGTGCGGGCCGCAAAAGAGGCATCAAGGGAGAGAACGAGGGGACACAGGCTGAGGAGCGGACAGAAAAATGGTCCCACAGCGGGGACCAAAAGAAACACTCATATCAAAACTAACACTCTGTGCTACTGACAAAAATAGATACAGGAGTATTGAACACACGGTGAGTCAAACCGCACCGCTACTTTAGCCACTTCAGATAAGCTGGACAATTGTCATTTATGACAGGTCAGCGATTGAATCTTGTTCAGGTGTGTAGCCATATCCTTTATTTATCAATTAATTATCGTTTTTGTTCCAAGTGTGACCAACTTGGCTCAAATCGATGCAGCTAATGCTATGATGCTTGAGTCTCAATCGGGTTGTTTCATTTCAGGGAAGAAGGGGGCCCACCATGTCTGCACGATCTCCGTTATGGATTCCTCTGGGCCTCTTCTGTTTGCCCCCGCTGCTGATGCTGTTGCTCACCCCCCTGTTGAGCGACAAGCTGGCTCACCACCTGCTGCAGACAAAGGAAAGGGCTCTGCTCGACTACCTGCAGGAGCGCAACCAGCTCCTGGATCACGATGTCCCCGCTCAACTCGCCCACTTTGCCTTCGATTGCGGCCCCACAGACATGGCGCTGTTGCGCTCACCCCAGTATTACAACCGCCATATTCGCCTGGCCGGCCTGCAGCTTGCCAACGGGAGCGGCTGCTCCACCCTGGGCCCCGCCCTGCCCCAGCTTGCCGACGCCGGCATACCGGCCTCCCCCGACTTTCATATATCCAGCACGGCCCCCATGTTCGATACCGAACGCGAAACCCTGGTCTATGCGAGACGCAACGGCAATCTGGCCTATTGGGTGCTCGACAGCAGCTGGAGCCATGAGCTGCTCCGCACCCCCTGCAACGACTGTTTCTATCTGGAGTTCAACCACAAGCACCCGACCCAGTCCGGGCTCTTTTTCCCCCGTGGCAACAAGCACATTCGAGAAGAGGCACACCCGATACGGCTGCTCAGTTTCGACCCCCAGCATCAGGTGGAGCAGACCCTCTGGGCTGGCGAGGCACTGAAACGCTACGCACGCTCACAGATACACCGCGATGGCCTCTGGTCGGCCGGGGCGCTGGGGGCGCTGCTGGCGGCCCTCTACTGGGGCCTTAGAAACTACCGGCGCTCCCTCAAAGGATTGCTGCAAAGAGGGCTGGCTCGGCGGGAGTTCATCCCCTTCTATCAGCCCATAGTGGACAGCAGAAACCGAAGGGTGGTGGGATTCGAGGCCTTGCTGCGCTGGCAGCGAGGACGGGATCTGGTGTCGCCAGGCACCTTCATCGCCTATGCGGAGGAGCAGGGGCTGATCCTGCCGATGACGGATCAACTGCTGGAGCGCATCCTGGCGGATCTCCCCGTCCTGGCCCCGCACCAGTGGGTCAGCGTCAATCTGGTGGCGGGCCATATCGAGCAGCCTCGTCTGCGCACCCAGTTGCAGCGCCATGGCTGGCCCTCGCCGGCCCGCCTCACCTTCGAACTCACCGAGCGGGATCCCATCAAGCACATCAAGGGGGCCATGGCGGAGATCGCAGCCCTGCAGGAGAGGGGCTATCACTTCAAGCTGGATGACTTCGGCACCGGCTATGGCGGCTTTGCCTACCTGCAACGGCTCGGCATTCGCCAGATCAAGATCGACAAGATGTTCGTGGATACCATAGGCACGGACGACCTCAAGCGCAGCGTGCTGGATGCCACCATCGCTTTCGGCCTCAAATCGGGCATGGAGATGATCGCCGAAGGGGTCGAAACCCAGGAGCAGGTGGATTATCTGCATCGCCACGGAGTCCACCTGATCCAGGGCTACGTCTATGCCAAGCCCATGCCCCTGAGCAAACTGAAGATCTGGCTGATGGCATGGCAAGAGGGCGAGACAACCAGCCCCTCCGACCCGCACTGAGGCGGTATCTGCCCCGCCTCTCACCCTCTGCAACAAAATGATGCTCCGCATGAGGAGCATCTCCCCTTATCATGGGTCTGTGCACCTTGGGTGCACCAAGTCGCTCCATACCCCGTCGGCCGAGGCCGCCCCGAGATGAGAACCACTGCCTATGAAGTCTTTTATCCGACAAGAGATTGCTCTGCCTGCCGGTCTGCTGACCCTGCTCTTCTTCAAAACCCTGGGGAGCGACCTGCTGGCAGAGACAACCCCCCTTGCGGTCTACCTGCCGGTGTCGCTGGCCCTGCTTGCCATCGTGACCTGGGCCATCTTCTCCGTCGTGCGTCACTCTGACGCCCTCGCCATCAAGCTCGGGGAACCCTTCGGTACCTTGATCCTGACCCTCTCGGTCATCTCCCTGGAAGTGGTGATGATCTCCTCCGTCATGCTGACCGGCGATCCCAATCCCACCATGGCCCGTGACACCATGTTCGCGGTGGTGATGCTGGTCACCAACGGTCTGGTGGGCTTCACCTTGCTGTTTGGCGGCTGGCGCTATCACACCCAGAACTTCAACCTGGACGGGGTCAAATCCTATCTGGTGGCCATCATTCCCCTGGCTCTGCTCTGTCTGGTCCTGCCGAACTTCACCCAGGGCGGCACTCTGGGCAGCCTCTCCAAGGCCATGTCATGGATGCTGATCATCATCTCCATCCTGCTCTATGGTGTCTTCCTGCTGATCCAGACCCGCAGCCACAGCCACTTCTTCGTCGACAGCGATCACGAGGATCTCGAGGATCACCACGGCCCGCTGCAGAGCAACGTCTATCACACCCTCTTGCTGCTCGCCTACCTGGTGGTGGTGATCCTGCTGGCCAAGACCCTGGCCATCCCCATCAACTACGGGGTGCACGTGATGGAAGCCCCGATGGCACTGGGTGGCTTCATCGTCGCCTGTATCGTACTGGCCCCCGAAGCGGTCGGCGCCATCAAGGCGGCCTTCAACAACCAGTTGCAGCGGGCCATGAATCTCTACTTCGGCTCCGTACTGGCCACCATCGCCCTCACGGTACCCTCCGTGCTCTTCATCGGCTCCCTGATGGGGCAGGAAGTGCGCCTGGGCCTCTCCCCTGCCGACATGGTGCTGCTCATCACCACCCTCATGGTCTGTAAAGTGACCTTCAGCAGCGGCCGCACCCACGCCCTGCACGGCGCCACCCATCTTGTGCTGTTTGTCGTTTACCTGTTCCTGATGTTTGAACACGGATAAGGCTGCCAGCACTCACCCCAGTGCTGTTCGTGGTTTATCTGTTCCGGATGTTTGAACACGGATAAGGCCGCCACCACCTGCCTGCTGCCGCTCTGCGCAGCGCGCTTCCGATGGCCCCGACGCGAGGCGCGGGAGACGGAAATGAAAAGACCGCCCCATGGGCGGTCTTATTTATGGTTTGCTCAGGCTCCAATTCAGAGGCTGGGCAGGGTCCCGGCCGGGATCAGGTCGTTGTAGCTGGCACGGCCCAGCAGGGCGGCGGCCGCCTCGATGTCCGGTGCAAAGTACCTGTCCTTGTCATAGAAGCTGACCTCTTCCCGCAGACGGCCCTTGGCCAGCTCGATGAGCTCGGTGGAGCGCAGGGGAGCGCGGAAGTCGAGCCCCTGGGCCGCTGCCAGCAGTTCCACCGCCAGGATGCCACGGGTGTTCTCGGCCATGTCCGCCAGCCGGCGACCGGCGAAGGTGGCCATGGAGACGTGGTCCTCCTGGTTGGCCGAGGTGGGCAGGCTGTCCACCGAGGCCGGGTGGGCCAGGGTCTTGTTCTCGGAGGCCAGGGCCGCCGAAGTGACCTGGGCGATCATGAAACCGGAGTTCACCCCGCCGTTGTTCACCAGGAAGGCCGGCAGGCCGGACATGCGCGAGTCGATGAGCAGCGCCATGCGCCGCTCGGACAGCGACCCGATCTCGGCGATGGCCAGGGCCAGGTTGTCGGCGGCAAAGGCCACGGGTTCTGCGTGGAAGTTGCCGCCGGAGATGATCTCCTCATCCTCGGCAAACACCAGGGGGTTGTCGGAGACCGCGTTCGCCTCGCACACCAGCACCTCGGCGGCCTGACGGATCTGGGTCAGGCAGGCACCCATCACCTGGGGCTGGCAGCGCAGGGAGTAAGGATCCTGCACCTTCTCGCAGTTGTGGTGGGACATGCCGATCTCGCTGCCGTCCACCAGCAAGTGGCGGTAGCAGGCGGCCGCATCGATCTGGCCGCGCTGACCGCGCACCTCGTGGATGCGGGCATCGAACGGCCGGCGGCTGCCCAGCGCCGCTTCAACGCTCATGGCCCCTATAGTGATGGCGCCGGCGTAGAGATCCTCGGCATGGAACAGCCCTTCCAGCGCGAAGGCGGTGCTCGCCTGGGTGCCGTTGAGCAGGGCCAGCCCCTCTTTCGGCGCCAGGGCGATGGGCTCCAGCCCGGCAATCTTCAGGGCAGTGGCGGCGTCGATCAGCTCGCCCTTGTGACGGGCCTTGCCTTCACCGATCAGCAGGCAGCTCATGTGGGCCAGGGGCGCCAGATCGCCGGAAGCGCCGACGGAGCCCTTCTTCGGCACCACGGGGTAGACCTCGGCGTTGATGAGGGTCATCAGGGCCTCGAGCACCGTCAGCCGGATGCCGGAGAAGCCACGGGCGAGCGAGTTGACCTTGAGCACCATCATCAACCGCACGGTGGCATCATCCATGTACTCGCCAATCCCTGCCGCATGGGAGAGCACGATGGAACGCTGCAGCTCGTCCAGCTGCTCCACCGGGATCCGGGTATTGGCCAGCAGGCCAAAGCCGGTGTTGATGCCATAGACCACCCGGTTTTGCTCGATCACCTTGGTGACCACGGCGGCGGAGGCGTGGATCCCCGCCAGGGCAGCCGGATCCAGGCTGACGTGTACCGGCTCACGGCTGACACGGCGCAGGGTGGCGAGGCAGAGTTTGCCCGGTTGCAGATTGAGTTCGAACATCTTATTTCACCCCTTTGCCGGTGGCGTCGATCATCGGCAGATCCAGTTTCGCCTCATGGGCACAGTTGATGGCAATCTCGTAGCCGGCGTCGGCGTGACGCATCACCCCGGTGGCCGGGTCGTTGCGCAGCACGCGGCCGACCCGCTTGGCGGCATCGTCGGTGCCGTCACAGACGATCACCACGCCGGAGTGCTGGGAGAAGCCCATGCCCACACCGCCACCGTGGTGCAGGGAAACCCAGGTCGCGCCGCCGGCGGTGTTGAGCAGGGCGTTGAGCAGCGGCCAGTCAGAAACGGCGTCGGAACCATCCATCATGGATTCGGTCTCGCGGTTCGGGCTCGCCACCGAGCCGGAGTCAAGGTGGTCACGGCCGATGACGACCGGAGCCTTCAGCTCGCCATTCTTCACCATCTCATTGAAGGCCAGGCCCAGGCGCACCCGATCCTTGACGCCAACCCAGCAGATCCGCGCCGGCAGGCCCTGGAAGGCGATGCGCTCGCGGGCCATGTCGAGCCAGTTGTGCAGGTGGGGATCGTCCGGGATCAGCTCTTTTACCTTCTGGTCGGTCTTGTAGATGTCTTCCGGATCACCGGAGAGGGCCACCCAGCGGAACGGGCCAATGCCCTCGCAGAACAGCGGGCGGATGTAGGCCGGCACGAAGCCCGGGAAGTCGAAGGCATTCTTGACCCCCTCTTCCAGCGCCATCTGGCGGATGTTGTTGCCATAATCGAGCGTGGCGGCGCCGCGGGATTGCAGGGTCAGCATGGCTTCGACCTGACGGGCCATGGAGCGGCGAGCCGCCACGTTGACCTCGTCCGGTGCGCTCTTTTGCAGATCGCGCCATTGGGCCACGCTCCAGCCCTGGGGCAGGTAGCCGTGTACCGGGTCATGGGCGGAGGTCTGGTCGGTCACCACGTCCGGCGTGATGCCGCGAGCCACCAGCTCGGCGAAGACGTCGGCGGCGTTGCCGAGCAGGCCGACGGAGACGGCGGTACCGCTGCGTTTGGCCTCCTCGACCATGGCCAGCGCCTCATCCAGGCTGTGGGCCTTCTTGTCGACGTAGCGGGTACGCAGACGAAAATCGATACGGGTCTCGTCGCACTCCACGGCGATCATGGAGAAACCGGCCATGGTGGCGGCAAGGGGCTGGGCACCGCCCATGCCACCCAGGCCCCCGGTCAGGATCCAGCGGCCTTTGGGCTCGCCGTTGAAGTGCTGGTTCGCCACCGCGAAGAAGGTCTCGTAGGTGCCCTGCACGATGCCCTGGGTGCCGATGTAGATCCAGGAGCCAGCGGTCATCTGGCCGTACATCATCAAACCCTTTTTATCGAGCTCGTTGAAGTGCTCCCAGTTGGCCCAGTGGGGCACCAGGTTGGAGTTGGCGATGAGCACCCGCGGCGCATCCTTGTGGGTCTGGAACACCCCGACCGGCTTGCCGGATTGCACCAGCAGGGTCTGATCGTCCTCGAGCCGGGTCAGTACCTCGACGATCTTGTCATAGCAGGCCCAGTTTCGGGCGGCGCGGCCGATGCCGCCGTACACCACCAGGGACTGGGGATGCTCGGCAACATCCGGATCCAGGTTGTTCATCAGCATCCGCAGTGGCGCTTCGGTGAGCCAGCTCTTGGCGGTCAGCTGGGTGCCGTGGGGAGCACGGATCACGCGGCTCGGATCGTGGCGGGGATCCTGGTGTTGTACAGACATAGACACTCCTTGTTTAGCGATGCAGTCAGGCGGCGCGGTGCGCCACTACTTGGTCAACTGGTGAACCAGGCGCGCAGCCACGCGGGCACTGCGGTTGTCCTGATCCAGGTTCGGGTTGTACTCGGCCAGATCGGCGAGCCTGAGCTTGCCGCTGGCCCGGATATGGGCGATAAGCGGTTCGATGACCGCCAGCTCCACGCCGCGAGCGGCGGGAGCGCTCACTCCCGGCATCACCGCCGCCGGCAGCACGTCGAGATCGATGGTGAGATAGAGGTGGTCGCAACGGGCGATGAAGGCATCCAGCCCGCTGAGCAAGGCTGGCAGCTCGGTCGGCGTCATCGCTTCGTCCAGCACGTGCCAGACTCCCAGCGCCTCGGCGCGGGCAAAGAGCGCCGCGGTATTGGCGGTTTCAGCCACCCCGAGACAGGCATAGTGAAAGGGGGTGCCCTGGGCAGCGCACTGCTCGGCAATCTGGAAGAAGGGGGTGCCCGAGCTCGCCTGCTCCTGTTTCATGCGTAGATCGAAGTGGGCGTCGAAATTGATGATCCCGACCCGCCCTTCGCCGCCAAGATGACGGTTCAGGCCGCTCCAGCTGCCGAACGCCACCTCATGGCCGCCTCCCAGCACCAGAGGGAAGTGTCCCTGATCCAGCGCACTCGCGACCCGTTCGGCCAAGCGCCCGTGGGCGGCATCGAGATCGCCGTCCTCACAGGCCAGATCCCCGCCGTCATAGACGGGGGCGCCCAGATGCCAGGCCGTGTTGGCCAGCAGCTTGCGCACCGCCAGCGGTGCACCGGCCGCACCGACCCGCCCCTTGTTGCGGCGCACCCCTTCGTCACAGGCAAAGCCGAGCAGCACCACGCCGGGTTCGCGATTCCCCTGCCAGGGTTGCACCCTATCGTGCCAGCGCAGGGCCAGCTCGCCGTCTTCGGGATCCTGACGCCCCTGCCAGACCGACATGTCGATCCCGTTGAACTTATCCATGAAGGGTTTCCTCCCCGTTGACCACACGGCTCACCAGCTGATCGACACCGATGAAGTAGCTGAGCTCGGCCGGATGGCCGCAGTTCCAGACAAGGAAATCCGCCAGCATGCCGACCTTGAGCTGCCCCAGCCGTTCCTGCTCGCCAAGCGCCCTGGCGGCGTGGCGGGTCACCCCGGCCATGGCCTCCACCGGGGTCAGGCCGAACAGGGTGCAGGCCATGTTCATGGCCATGCGCAGGGAGACGATGGGGGCCGTGCCCGGGTTGATGTCGGAGGAGACAGCCATGGGTACCCCCGCCTTGCGCAAAGCGGCGACCGGGGGCAGCTTGGTCTCCTTGAGGAAATAGAAAGCGGTGGGCAGCAGGGTGGCGACCACGCCACGGTGGGCCAGCGCCTGGATCCCGTCCTGATCCAGATATTCCAGATGATCCACCGAGAGGGCGCCGAAGTGGGCGGCAAGCGTGCTGCCCCCCAGGTTGGAGAGCTGATCCATGTGCCCTTTCACCGCGAGGTTGTACTGATCCGCCGCCAGATAGACCTGCTCGGTCTGGGCAAGGGAGAAGCCGATGTGCTCGCAGAAGACATCCACCGCATCCGCGAGACCTGCCTCGGCCGCTGCCGGGATGATCTCCTGGCAGATGGTCTCGACCCAGGAGTCGGGATCGTCGCGATACTCCGGCGGCACCGCATGGGCCGCCAGCAGCGTGGTCTTGACCCGGATGGGCTGCGTCTCTCCCAGACGACGGGCCACCCGCAACATCTTGAGCTCGTCTTCCAGGGTGAGGCCGTAGCCGGACTTGATTTCGACTGTGGTGACCCCTTCCCGGATCAGGGACTTGATCCGCGGCAACGCCAGCTCATAGAGCCGCTCCTCGCTGGCTGCCCGGGTGGCGCGCACCGTGCTGATGATACCGCCCCCCTTGCGGGCAATCTCCGCATAGGGGACTCCCTTCTGGCGAAGTTCGAACTCTTCGGCGCGGCTGCCAGCGAAGATGAGGTGGGTGTGACAATCGATAAGACCGGGGGTGACCAGCTTCCCCTTCATGTCCTGCCAGGAGGCGGCATAGGGGCCCTTGAGATCCTGCATGGGGACCAGAGCGTGGATCTTGCCATCCTGCACGCCAAGGGCATGGGGCTCCAGCAGGCCGTAGTCCGCCAGATCGGGGCGCAGGGTGGCGGGTGTCACGTTGAGCCAGACCCGCTCGCAGTTCAACAGTTCCTTGTTCATACCGACCTCTAAATGTATATACAATAATTTATAGCCGATCTCTGAAAAGAAAGGAAGGATCAAGTTCACATCTTGATAACAGCGGCTTTATTAGAGTGTAAGCACAAAAAAGCCCACCGAGAGGTGGGCTTTTAAATGCTTAATTTGTATATACAATTATGCGAGACGCGTCTTGGAGCTCAGCTTGTAGCGGGAACCCGGCGACAACAATCTGGCATAGGAGACCAGACAGCCGTCTGACCAGGTGCGCCGGTGCAGCAGCAGGCAGGGGGTGTCGACCCTCACTTGCAGCAGTCCGGCTTCACCAGCACTCGGCAACACGGCTTCTACCACGTGCTCCATCTCGGAGAGGGGGCAGATCTCCATCAGATAGCTGTTTGGCGTCTGCTGGGTGAAATCCTGCTCGCCATAACCGGGCAGTCGCTCGGCATCGACGAAGCGCTCCTCCAGTTGCAGCGGCTCCCCATCGGCCTGATGGACGATGAGGCTGTGAAAGGTGGGCGCCCCGACCCGCAGGCCCAGACGTACCGCTACTTTCTCGTCGGCGGCCTGACGTTGCAGCCGGATCACCCGCGCGCTGTACTCGCTGCCCCGCTCGGCGATCTCGTCTGCAATATTGCGAATCGCCAGGAGCGGCGACTCGGTACGCCTGTCGGCCACGAAACTGCCGGAT
Source organism: Aeromonas sp. s1(2024) (assembly GCF_040908005.1). Taxonomy (NCBI): domain Bacteria; kingdom Pseudomonadati; phylum Pseudomonadota; class Gammaproteobacteria; order Aeromonadales; family Aeromonadaceae; genus Aeromonas; species Aeromonas sp. s1(2024). Next base: position 167,305 of record NZ_JBFOCW010000083.1, read on the forward strand.
CCGGCGGTGCGCACCAGCCAGCCTTCGGCCACCAGCTCACGCAGCGCCTTGTTCACCGTCATGCGGCTCACGGCAAACTGCTCGCACAGGGCGGCCTCGGTCGGGATCCGGTCGCCCGCCTGATAGTGGCGTTCGCGGATCCCGTCCAGGATGTGCTGCTTTATCTGAAGGTAGAGCGCAGGAGCCACCGGATGGCCCTCAGCGGCGACGGTGGGGCGGACGCATGTCCGGCCAGGCGCGATAGACGTCCGGGATCTGGTCAGGGCCGCTGATGCAGAGATCGAGATCATGCAGCAGGCCATCCTTGATGCCGTAGATCCAGCCGTGCACCGCCAGCTCCTGCCCCTTGCGCCAGGCATTCTGGATGATGGTGGTGTGGCAGACGTTGGCGACCTGCTCGGCCACGTTCAGCTCGCACAGGTAGTCGAAGCGCTCGTGCTCATCCTCGATGGCTTCGAGCTGTTCGCCGTATTTGAAGTAGACGTCCTTGATGTTTCGCAGCCAGTTGTCGATGAGACCCAGCTCCTGGTTCTGCATCGCAGCCTTGACGCCACCGCAGCCATAGTGGCCGCAGACGATGATGTGCTTCACCTTGAGCACCTCCACCGCGTATTGCAGCACCGAGAGGCAGTTGAAGTCGGTGTGCACCACCAGGTTGGCGACGTTGCGGTGGACAAAGACGTCCCCCGGCAAGAGCCCCATCAGCTGGTTGGCTGGAACCCGGCTGTCGGAACAGCCGATCCAGAGGTACTCGGGTGCCTGCTGGGCGGACAGGGTAGCGAAGAAATTGGGATCCTCGGCCTTGATCCGTTCCGCCCACTCGCGGTTGTTGGTAAACAAGTCGTTCAACAGTTTCACTTCTGCTCTCCCTACTGTGGCAGTGGCGGCAACATACCATACACAAGGGTAACCAAGGCAAGGCCGACCAGATCCCCGCAAAACAAAAACAGGGCCATCAGGCCCTGCTTCTTACCGGAGGAGGCCGTCAGGCATCCATGGCATCTTTCAGCTTCTTGAGCGCGTTTTTCTCAAGCTGGCGCACCCGCTCGGCCGAGACGCCGTAAGTATCGGCCAGCTCCTGCAGGGTGGTCTTGCTCTCGTCATCGAGCCAGCGGGCACGAATGATGTGCTGGCTGCGCTCGTCCAGGGTCGCCATGGCCGCACTCAGACGACGGGTGGCATGGCTGTCCCAGTTGTCGTTCTCGATGTTCGCGGCGAGATCGGAAGATTTGTCTTCCAGATAGTGCACCGGCGCGAAGCCACCCTCGTCTTCATCGTCACCGACCAGATCGAAAGCCTGATCGTAATTGCTCATGCGCGCTTCCATCTCGGTGACGTCGGCAGCGGATACCCCGAGGTCGGCAGCCACGGCCTGCACTTCTTCGTGGTTCAGCCAGCCCAGACGCTTCTTGGACTTGCGCAGGTTGAAGAACAGCTTGCGCTGGGCCTTGGTGGTCGCCACCTTGACCATGCGCCAGTTGCGCAACACATATTCGTGGATTTCGGCCTTGATCCAGTGCACGGCGAAGGAGACCAGACGCACGCCCACGCTCGGGTCGAAGCGTTTGACGGCTTTCATCAGGCCGATGTTGCCTTCCTGCACCAGATCGGCCTGAGGCAGGCCATAGCCGGAGTAGCTCTTGGCCACGTGAACGACAAAACGCAGGTGCGACATAACGAGCTGGCGTGCAGCTTCGAGATCGCCATCCTGCTGCAGACGCATCGCCAGTTCGCGCTCTTCCTCTGCGCTCAGCACAGGAATCGAGTTGACGGCCTGGATATAGCCTTCCAGACTACCTTGCGGAATCAGAGCCATAGTGCGTTGCAATGAAGTTCCCATGTTCTACCTCTTACTTTTCAATCGAATCAGTCTAACACCCTGAGAAGACGTGTCTACTGACCAGGTATCATTCTGCGTGCTGCATCATACATCACCCCAGCATGAACCCGGCCTATCTTAGGCTGACGGCATGAATCATAAATGAACAGTCAAAAAAAAGGGGTCACAGTAAAGGACCCCTGAAAAGTAGCATGCTAAGTCCATTGTTGCGGAGCTCGCAACCTTCACATGCTTGCCAAGTCAGACGAGCAAGGCATAGGGGCCATACCCGTATTCATTCTGTTGCAGTCAATAGACCATTGATAAATCAAAAGGTTCAGAGGATCCACATATGATCCTCGGCGCAGACACCATTCAGATTACTCTGAGAAAGTGGCCCGTGCCAGAAACGGGCCACTCTTTTACTTGATCCAGTTCGCAAAATCCAGCGCTTTAAAATGCTGATAAATCAATCAGGACGGTTCTATGTCGCGAATGTGCCTGTGCACCGAGAACCAGGAGGCGATCAACCCCAGCAGGGCGCCCAGCAGTATGAGATTGAAGCCGTCGAACGCCCCCATCCCCACCAGACGAAAGTTGCTGTTGTAGAGCCCCGCCAGCTCCTTCACCACCCCCTCGCTCCAGATCACCATCACCTCGGTCAGCCACCAGGCCAGCATGCCGCCGATGACCCCGAACCAGATGCCCGTATAGAGGAAGGGACGGTGGATGAAGGCATCGGTCGCGCCCACCAGCTTGAGTACTTCAATCTCGGAACGCTGGTTCAGGATATTCAGGCGCAGGGTGTTGCCCACGATCAGCAACACGGCGGAGAGCAGCAACACCGCGATACCTGTAATGGTGTGGCGCAGCAGCTTCATGATCCCCTGCAACCGGGTCAACCACTGCAGATCCAGCTTGCCCTGCTCGATACCGGGCTCGTTCTCCAGCTTGGCGAGCAGCTCGGCGGCCCCTTCCGGATTCTGCCACCGAGGATCCGGGATCACGCTCAGCACCGGCGGCAGCGGGTTGCTGTCCAGATAATCCAGGGCATCACCGAAACCGGAGATCTCCCGAAATTCCCTGAGCGCCTCGTCACGGTTCATATAAGTGACGGACTCCACCTCCGGATAGAGCAGAATCCGCTGCTTCATGTCCAGGATGCTCTGCTCCGGCAGATCCTTGCGCAGATAGAGGGAGATCTGGGAGCTGGTCTGCCAGCTCCCCTCTACCACTTCGGCATTCTTCAGCAATACGTGGAAACAGGAAGGCAGCGCCAGACTCACGCCAAGCACCGCCAGGGTCATCAGGGAGGCGAGCGGGTTGCGCCACAGCTCACCCAGGCTGGCAAAGGCCTGACGCACATGATCCACCCCATACATCATCAAACGACGCAACGGCGGCTGTTTATGACGAACAATAGCCATCAGCGATCCTCCCCGGACGAATACATGCGACCCGCCTTGAGGGTCAGGGTGCGGTAGCGCATCCGGGCGATCAGCCCCAGATCGTGAGTGGCAATCAGCACGGAGACGCCGAAGCGGTTGAACTCCTCGAACAGGCGCATGATGTCCATGGAAAGCTGGGGATCCAGATTGCCGGTCGGCTCATCAGCCAGCAGCAGGGGCGGCTTGTTGACGATGGCGCGGGCGATGCCGACCCGCTGCTGCTCACCGCCGGAGAGCATGCGCGGCTGGTAGCGCTCCTTGCCGAGCAGCCCGACCTTATCCAGCGCCGCCGCCACCCGCTTGTTGATGTCCCCATGGCTGTAGCCATCGATCACCAGGGGCAGGGCGACGTTGTCGAACACGGTACGATCCATCAACAGACGGTGATCCTGGAAGATCATGCCGATCTGGCGGCGCACGTAGGGGATCTGACTGCGCTGGATGTGGCTGACGTCATCACCGTGGAAGAAGACGCGGCCGTCGGTCGGTCGTTCCATCACGCTGATGAGCTTGAGGAGGGTACTCTTGCCCGCCCCCGAATGGCCGGTCAGGAAGGCCATCTCCCCCTTGCGCAGGTGAAAACTGACCTTTTGCAGCGCTTGATGACCGCCACTGTAGACCTTGCTGACCTTGTCAAAACGAATCATAACGGTTCCCTGAGATTGACAAACCCCGACCGGGATAAAGCATGGGGCGCTCACTCGCCCGTACCGGCACAACACCTGGATGACAACACCGGTCACAACCATGCCGCGTGTCATCCTTGCCCGGATGAGCCATGCCTGCGCCCTCATAGTGACATACCCCGACCGGAGTCGGGGTATGGAACACGTGCTTGTCACGGCCGGGCCGACTCATGTCAGCCGGATTTATTCTTCGCGGCTGAAGAGCGCCTCGATAAAATCGTTGGCGACGAACGGGCGCAGATCGTCGATCCCCTCGCCCACCCCGATGTAGCGGATCGGGATCTGGAACTTGTCGGCCACCGCGAAGATGACACCACCCTTGGCAGTGCCGTCCAGCTTGGTGAGGGTGATGCCGGTCAGGCCCACCGCCTCGCTGAACAGCTTGGCCTGGCTCAATGCGTTCTGGCCGGTGCCTGCGTCCAGGGTAAGCATGATCTCGTGGGGCGCCGCATCGTCCAGCTTCTTCATCACCCGCACCACCTTCTTGAGCTCCTCCATCAGGTTGCTCTTGTTCTGCAGGCGGCCGGCGGTATCGGCGATCAGCACGTCAGCCCCGCGGGAGCGGGCAGCCTCGATGGCGTCATAGATGACGGAGGCGGAGTCGGCACCGGTGTGCTGGGCAATCACCGGAATGTTGTTGCGCTGACCCCACACCTGCAGCTGCTCGACCGCAGCGGCACGGAAGGTATCGCCAGCGGCCAGCATTACGCTCTTGCCCTCGGCCTGGAACTGTTTGGCCAGCTTGCCGATGGTGGTGGTCTTGCCGACGCCGTTCACACCGACCATCAGGATGACGTAAGGCTTCTTGCTGGTGTCGATCACCAGGGGCTGCTCGACCTTGGCCAGCATCTCGCCCATGTCCTGTTTGAGCAGACCGTAGAGCGCCTCGGCATCCTTGAGCTGCTTGCGGTCCGCGTGCTGTACCAGCCCCTCGATGATGCGGGTGGTGGTGTCGACGCCAAGATCGGCGGTCAGCAGCTGAGTCTCCAGCTCTTCGAACAGATCGTCATCGATCTTCTTGCCGCTGAACAGGCCGAAGAAACCGGAACCGATATTCTCCCTGGTACGCACCAGGCTGCGCTTGAGGCGGGCAAAGAAGCCCTCCCGCTGCGGCTTCTCCTGAGTGTCGTCGTCCACCTTGGCGGCCAGTGGCAGAGCGGCCAGAGCGGCGGCCTCAGCCTCCATCGCGGCGACCAGACGCAAATCTTCCGCACGCTGGGCCTCTTTGGCGACACGAGCTTCCTCGGCAGCCTGAGCTTCGGCGGCAACACGGGCCTCTTCTGCAGCGCGAGCTTCGGCGGCAACACGAGCCTCTTCCGCGGTGCGGGCTTCGGCGGCAACACGGGCTTCTTCTGCGGCGCGAGCTTCGGCGGCAATACGGGCCTCTTCCGCAGCGCGGGCTTCGGCGGCAACACGAGCTTCTTCTGCTGCACAAGCCTCGGCGGCAATACGGGCTTCTTCTGCGGCACGGGCTTCGGCAGCGATGCAATCCTCTTCCGCAGCGCGGGCTTCGGCGGCGACAATGGCTTCGTCTGCGACTTGGGCTTCGGTGGCGATCAAGGCCTCATTGACGATGACGGGCTCAAGCTCGCCCTCCGGCTCTTCCACAACCAGGGGGCCTTCGTCAGGGCCGCTCAGCGGCGCTTCGGGCTTGGCGGCGGGGGCATCAGCCGGGGCAACATCGGCGACAGGCGCGGGAACAGCGGCGGCCTCCGACTCGACTACCGCCGGGGTAGCGTCGGGCGCCTGCGATGGAACGGCCTCAGCCTCTTCTTTCTTGCGGCCGAAACCCAGCCAGGAAAACAAACCTTTTGCCATCTAAAAATACTCACATCAAAGGCTGACTGCTAAGATAGCCGTCCCTCGGCGGGTCGGCATAAAAATGAACCGCCTTATACTATCACTTTATTTTCTGACGACGAAACGCGATGCCCAGAGTGAAATCCAGCCGTAACAGCCCGAGCAAGAGCCCGGCCCCCCAGGGGCGAGCGGGCGTGGTACGAATCATCAGCGGCCAATGGAAGGGGCGCAAACTCCCCGTCAGGGATGTGGAAGGGCTCAGACCCACCACGGATCGCGTCAAGGAGACCATCTTCAACTGGCTGGCTCCCCACGTGCGCGGTACCCGCTGCCTGGATCTGTTCGCCGGCAGCGGCGGGCTGGGGCTGGAAGCCTTGTCCCGCTATGCCGAACAGGTCACCCTGATCGAGATGGACAGAGGCGCCGCCGACCAGCTCAAGAAGAACCTGACGACCCTGGGCAGCAGCCAGGGGCAGGTGATCCAGGCCGATGCCGTGAGCTGGCTGCAAGGCACGGCCACGCCGTTCGATCTGGTCTTTCTGGACCCACCGTTTCGTCGCGAGCTGCTGCCCCAGGTGTGCGAGCTGCTCGAGCAACGCGGCTGGCTGGCATCCGATGCCCTCATCTATCTGGAGCGGGAAAAAGAGATGGCCGATCTGACGCTGCCCGCCAGCTGGAAACTACTCAAGGACAAGCAGGCGGGTCAGGTCTGCTATCAGCTCTATCTGCGGGACACCAAGCATGACGCTGCTGTTTAAAGGGGAGATGGGCACAGTCCCCTTCTCCGTCAATTTGGACAACGGCTCAAGGACAAGCAGGTCGATCACATCAGGCCTGCTATCAACTCTATGTACGGGAGGTAAACGATGAAGCGGGTGTTTAATCTGTTGGCGATGGGGGTGCTGCTGTTCTTCTGGTTCGGTGTGGCACTCGCCCTGCTGGGCACCCTGCCGGGCAAACTGAACGGCTTTCTGCCGGTGTGCGGCGTCATCGTGATATTGATGCACTGGGTACAGGCCAGCATGATCAAGGCGGCATGCAAACCCTACTTCGCGGTCACTCGTCTCGAATTCACCCAGGTGCTGATCTTCGGGGTGTTCGGCATGATGGATATCCGCACCAAGCTGCAGGCCATCATAGACGCCAGGAAGAAGGGAGAGACTCCCCCCAGGGCCGACTAGGCCACCCCCGGCCCGACCAGAAGGAGTGATTCGTCACTCCTTCTGCGTTTTTCCGAGGCTGATTCCCAGCTTGATGGAGAGAGCGGCGAGCAGCAGCAGCATGGCAATGAGGGAGAAGAAGTTGCTGCCAAGCTCGGGGTACTGCACCTTGACCAGGGCAGAATGGCCGAACACGCCGATAAAGAAGCAGAGCAGGATGCAACTGGGTGTGTTGCCCACCATGGGCTCATGGCGATAGTGCTGATAGAGCTGGCTGGCCGCCAGCAACAGGGCGATGAGGGGGTAGAAGGAGAAGGGGACGACCGACTCCATCAAGGCCGACAGGAAGGCATCGCCACAGATACCGATCAGCAGGGCCAGCACCAGGGGCTTCTTCGGAATCGCGTTCGGTTCATGCATGAGGCTGTCCATCCTTGCGTTATGTGAGAGATTCGTGGCGCTTGCGGTTCTGCACCTCGGCGCCCATGGCGATCATCCGCAACTGGCTGATGGTGCGCTCCGACAGTGCCTTGCACTCTTCCGGAGTCATGTCGAGGGCGTCTGCACCAGCGCTGAAGACAATGGTCACCATGGCCTCGGCCTGGATATAGGCCTCTTCCCGTGGCGCCTGCGTGGTGGCTTCCAGATAATCGGTCAGCTCGGCGATGAAGTGCTGGATCTCCCGGGCCACCGCCTGACGGAACGCAGCCGAGGTGCCGGAGCGCTCGCGCAGCAGCAGCCGGAAGATGTTCGGGTTGTTTTCGACGAATTCCATGAAGGTCTGCACCGAGGTGCTGATGACGCTGCCACCACCGGCAATGCGCTGGCGCGCCTGGCGCATCAGTTGGCGCAGGGTCAGCCCTCCCTCGTCCACCAGCGTCAGCCCCAGCTCTTCCATGTCCCGAAAGTGGCGATAGAAGGAGGTCGGCGCTATGCCCGCCTCTCTGGCCACTTCCCGCAGGCTGAGGTTGGAGAAACTGCGGTTGGCGCAGAGTTGACTGAACGCCGCCTCGATCAGCGTACGCCGGGTTTTTTCTTTTTGTTGCGCGCGAATACCCACGAAAACAGTCACCTTGAGATTAGCGAGGCCAGATGATAACCCGAAGGCGGGGCCGGGATCAGGTTTGTCTCCGACTTTTTTACCATTGACCCGCATTCCGGCTCAATGGAGAATAGTGAACAGCTGTTCGCTGAAAGGAGCCGAGTGAAATGGACCGCCCCCCGATCATCATGACCAACACCCTGTTGTTCGCCCTCTCCGGGCTGACGGCACTGATAGCGGTCCCCTGGTATGGACTGAGCCAGGGCTACGACCTCTGGCAGTGGCTCTGCTTCCTGCTGCTGTTCTGCTATTGCGGCATCTCCATCACCGCCGGCTACCACAGGCTCTGGTCCCACAAGTCCTACAAGGCGCACCCGGCCCTGCAATGGATCTTCGCCATCGGAGGCGCGCTAGCCCTGCAGAACTCGGCGCTGCACTGGTCCTCGGATCATCGCCGCCACCACCGCCACGTGGATGACAACCAGAAGGATCCCTACAGTGCGGGTCGCGGCTTCTGGTACTCCCACATCGGCTGGATGCTGCGGGAATACCAGCGCGATACCTACCACGACTACAGCAATGTGCGCGACCTGCAAAACAACCCCGTGGTCGCCTTCCAGCACAGGCACTATCTCGCCCTGGCCCTGGTCACCAACATCGGCATTCCGCTGCTGCTCGGCCTCTTGCACGGGGATCTGCTCGGCATGATGTTGCTGGCCGGGGTGCTGCGCATGGTGATGACTCATCACACCACCTTCTTCATCAACTCCCTGGCCCACATCTGGGGCAGCCAACCGTTCACGGATCGCAACAGCGCCCGGGACAACGGCATCCTGGCCTTCTTCACCTTTGGCGAGGGCTATCACAACTTCCATCACCTGTTCGAGAACGACTACCGCAACGGCATTCAGTGGTGGCAGTTCGACCCCACCAAGTGGCTGATCCGCACAGCCGCCTGGTGCGGGCTCGCCAAAGACCTGAGATCCTGCCCGGAGGAACGCATCGAACAGGCCAGGCTGGAGATGCAGCTCAAGCGCGCCCAGGCCAGAGTGCACAAGCAGGATGACAGGGAACGCTGGCAGGCACTGCTGCAGGAGGAGTACGACAAGCTGAGCCTGCAGATCCAGCACTACTATGCCAGCCGCAAGTCACTGCTGGAGCAGCGCAAGCGCACAGCCCTCGCACGCTACGACAGGCTCAGGCTGCAACTGGAGTACCGCACGTTGCGAGACGGTTTCCTCGTTGCCAAGCGCAACTGGAGTCGTCTGCTGGCGGGCCTCGCCTGATCGCCGAGACATCACGCAAAAGACCGCCAGCAGGCGGTCTTTTGATTGGGCAAACGGACGGCGGGCATAAAAAAATGGGGCAACATTCGCATGTCACCCCCTCGCAAATAGCATGTTCCATATTGGGCTCCCGCAACCACGGGGGTCTGTCTGGCATCACGGGTTTCCGCTCCCGATCCGCCTCGCCTGCCGGAGCAATCCGGTTGGCCCATTTCCCCTGTTGCCGTCACCCACACGGCAGACCAGCCGCCGTGTTTGTCCTTGCACTCGAGATACTACGCAGTTAAATAAAATAAAAAACCGTTCTACACGCACCTCTATGCAGTCGAGGAGCCTGGATTGTTACGGCGCCCTTAATATAAATCGATTAAAAACAATACGATGCAATCCAGTCCCGTTTTTGGATGGCAAACGTTATCCTCGAAGGCGCACAAGGCTTTGCGAGATCTCGCACAAGGCGGATCCCACTCACAACCAACGATGCAAAGGTAACCAATCGCTCAATTGCGCCAGCAGGCGCCGCCATGCAGAGGGGGACGCCGCCACCGGGTGCACGGCCTGCTGCAACCAGCCATCGATGAGTTGCTGCAACTCGTCGCACAACCTCGGGCTATGGAGATGCAGCATCAACTCGGTGTTGAGCATCAGGGAGCGGGGATCCAGGTTGAAACTGCCGAGCAGCGCCTCCTCCTTCCCCATCAGGATCAGCTTGGCATGCAGACTGAACGCCTCCGTCGTCAGCTCGAACAGGTTGACCCCCTGACGCTCGAGCCAGGGGCGGTGACGTCGATAGGCGCCATAGACCAGGGGCACGTCCGTGCTGGCCAGGGAGTTGGTCAGGATCTCGATGTCGACCCCCTGCCGTCGCTGCCCCTTGAGCCGGCGACGCAGCCCCCGTGTCAGGATCAGGTAAGGGCTCACCAACCTCAGGGTCCCCTGATTGCTCGCCAGCATGCGTCCCAGCAGGGGCGCCGTGGTCGGCCGGGCGACCAGCCCCTTGCCGGGGCGATCGAACCAGCACTGCCCTCGCCCTGGATGCCAGCAAAGGGGAACGGGGCACTCATCAAACAGAGTGGCCGGCAGATCATAGGCGGCCGCCATGGCGGGGTCGGTCAGGGTCAGCAGGAAATCGTTCAGGGCCCGGGTTTCGGCTGGCAGCAAGGGGCGTCTCAACAGGCGACGGACCGGGTGGCTCCAGCGACTGTGCCAGAACAGCGCGAACCCCTGCTCGGCCTGCTGACAGAGGGGGCCGCGGCAGACCAGATCCAGGTCGATGAAGTGAGGCGGCATCCCCAGCCCGAAGTAACGATCACCAATATTGCGCCCGCCGATCACCGCCTGGCTGCCATCCACCAGCAGCAGCTTGTTGTGCATCCGGTGATTGATGCGGCGAAAGCTCAGCACCCCTTCCAGCAGCAAGGTAAGGGGACGCCAGCCCCGCAGCCAGAAGGGGTTGAACAGGCGCACCTCGATGCCCGGTTCCGCCGCCACCGCCTCCAGAAAGCGGTTCTCCCCGCCGTAGAGATCGTCGATGAGCAGTTGCACCACCACTCCGCGCCGGGCCGCCCTCACCAGCTCCGCCAGCAGCAGCTTACCGCTGCCGTCCTCTTCCCAGCTGTAATACTGGGCGAGGATCCGGTGGCGAGCCTGGCGGATCAACTGGCATCGGGCCTTCAGGGCGGCGCCGGGATCGGCGAGCAAGGCAAAGTCGGCGGGGATCAAGGGTCATCTCCCTGTCATCTGGTGGTGGCATAACCCAGACAACCGCCCCGATAGCCCAGTGTCAAGGAGCCGATGATGGAACTGCGCGACCACCCCTCCCTCAGTCAGAGACCTCATGCCAGCCAACCGGATCCCACCCCGGCCAGGCTGTTGATGCCCTGGTACCAGCAGCACCGGGATCTGGGCTGGGAGCCCTTTGCGCAGCATCACGAGGATCTCCTCCCCGGCCAGCATTGACAGGCTCAGGGCTGCACCGCCTCGATGGCCTCTGACTTGCCCTCCAGCTGGGGCAGGCTGAAACGGTAGGCCACGTAGTATTTGTAGATGGTGCCAACGTAGTTGATGGGCCCCTGGCCCACATCGTTGGCCACCAGCTGCTCCACATTGCCGAACCAGACGTTCGGATCCAGCCCCTTGTCGGCCGCCTTGGCCTGCAATGCCTGGACCCGGTTCGGACCCGCATTGTAGGCGGCCAGGGCGAACAGATGGCGATTGAGCCTGTCCATCCCGGGATCATTGAAGTAGGTGTCCAGGATGAGCCGCATGTAGCGACAGGCAGCTTCCACATTGCCCTCCAGACTGGTGAGTCTGGCGCCTCGGATCCCCACCTCCTTGCCGGTGCTCGGCAGCAATTGCATGATGCCGACGGCCCCCCGGTGAGAGCCGACATTGGGATTGAGCCCCGACTCCTTGTAAGCCAGCGCGGCCAGCATCAGCCAGTCCAGCTGATACTTGTCCGCCTGGGCCTCCAGTACCTTGCGAATGGTCGACAGTCGCCCCAGCGGGTCCGGCGCCAGTATGTTGCTCATGCGGTCGCTCTGCGCCAGCAGGCGGCGCAATGTCATGTCACTGTAGAGGGTCCGCTTGCTCGACTCCGAGATGTAGGCGTTCACCGCCTTGAGCAGCTCCGGGCTGTTGTTGCGCAGGGCCCAGGCGCTGCGCCCCTTGTCCCGCAGCGGAATCAGCCTGTGGGCCTTGAGGCCGCCAATCATGTCGAGCCAGATCCGCCCCTTGAAGCTGTCGGTGACCGTCAGCGGAATGATCCCGGCTGACACCATCTCCAGCAGGTCCCCGTCCTGCAGGTATTCGGGAACCGTCTCGATGTAGACCGGGGGCAACCCCAGCTCCCGAAACAGCCAGTTGAGCTGGTGCAGGCTCTCGAAATAACTGGAGCTGGCTCGCACCCAGATCCGCCGGCCGGACAGCTGGGTGATGCGATTGAAGGCAGGGAGCTCCCGCTGGCTCACCACCCACTCCTCGATGGGGGCGATCAGCGGCTGGGAGAAGGTCACCTGCTCGCGCCGGGTGGGGGTGACCGTCAGGTTGGCGGCCACCAGATCCCCGCGCCCCTCGGCCAGATAGTCCAGCAGCTTGTCCTGGCGCACCGGGATATAAATGATCTTGAGCTTGAGCTTCTCCTTGGCCAGGTAGGTCTGGTTCAACCAGCGCTCGAATCCCTGAAGCTGATTGACCAGGATGCCGTACTGGGCTCCCTTGTCGAAAAAGAAAAACCCCCGCTCATAGACCACCAGGGCCCTGAGCTCTTTTTTTTGCAGGATGTGTTCGAGATCACCGGCCTGGGGCAGCAACTGCGGCTTGAGATCAGCCGCCAGCAGAGGGAGAGAGCAGAGAGCCAGCAGGGCCCAGATCCATCGCCGCATCATGATTTAACCACCTCGCTGTGGGCCGGTGCGCACCGTCGGATCTGTCAGAGAAGGCGCCTGCGCCAAGTCATGGGGCGTCGCGGGATCTTCTGCCGATCGGCGCATGCCGGACGGAAAACGGATCGTCCGTGGGATAACTCACTATACAACGCAAAGGGAGGGAAAAAGCGAGGGGCAGAGCAAGACGGCAGGCAAGCCTGCCGTGTCATCACGATCTCAGAGGGAGCGGGCGCGCATCTCGAAGATCAGCTTCTCGGCGGTGCAGGTGAATTGCAGGCGGGCCTTCAGGATCACGCCATCCGGGCCCCGGCTCAGCTCGCTGCTGCTTTTGGCTTCGGCAGTGACCTGCTTGGCCAGCGCCTCGTAAGCTGCAAATTTCTCGCGGGCGTCGGCTTCTGCAGCGGCCTCGATCACCAGCTCCATGACGTCGTCACCTTCGCCGATGATGGTGCCAATTTCGGCGAAACAGCCGCAACTGTCACAGGTCTCGTTCAGTTCCACTTTCTCGTCTACAGACATACGTTCACTCCTACTTATTCCGGATATTGTCATCGTCGCGCAAGGCGTTGCGAAAATCCCTGATGGCAGTGCCCAGATCCTCACCGGCGCCAGCCAGGCGTTTGCTGCCAAACACCACGACGACGACCACGAGCAGGATCAGCAGATGCCAGATATGAATGCCACCCAGTCCCATAGGGAGACTCCTGACTGTTAGATACCTGGAGGTTGTATCAAAAGAAAGCGTATCGATTGTTGGGCAAAATCAAGGCCGGTGCAAGTTGGCGAAAAAATCGCGCAAAAAACGGCGACGAGGCGCAAAAAAATACGGCGACCATGGGCCGCCGTATGAGTCGGTGCTACTTGTCCCCTCAACCGCTACATCCTGTACCAGCCGCCACCAGGGCGAGAGACCCGTCGAGCATAGGATCGCCAAGATATGAAAACAAATGGTATATATTCATCTAGGAATTGAAGAGGATTCATATCATGTTGCTGGAACAGCTTGCACGCATAGACCTTAATCTGTTGATAATCCTGCAAGTCTTGCTGGAAGAGCGCAACGGCAGCCGGGCTGCACGCCGTTTGCACCTGAGCCAGTCCGCCGTCAGCAAGGCCCTCGGGCGGTTGCGGGAGACCTTTGACGATCCCCTGTTCGTGCGCTCGGCCTACGGGATGGATCCCACTCCGCGCGCCCTGGATCTCCAGCAGCAACTGCAGCCCATACTGCTCTCCCTGGACAACCTGATCCAGCCGCCGGACTTCGATCCCGCCAGCACGGAGCGGGAGTTCGTCATCGCCAGCATGGACAGCGCCTTCACCCTGTTTGCCCCCCTCTACCTGAGCGAACTGAAGCGTCAGGCTCCTGGCATCCGCCTGCGCTACGAGGAGTGGACCGAGCACAGCCTGACCGAGATGAGCCAGGGCCAGGTGGATATCGCCTTCACGGTGCGGGAGAACTGCATCAATTCGGATTTTCGCCTCGACACCCTGCCCAACGCCATCTGCCAGCGGTTGCTCACCATCGACGATCTCACCTGTCTGGTGCAGCGGGATCACCCTGCCTTGCAGGAGCCCGAGTGGGATCTCGCCCGTTACCTCGCCTACCCCCACGTGCAGACCTACTGCGAGGGGCGGGATCGCTGGATGCTGGATCACAAGCTGGCGGAGCAGGATCTCTATCGCCGCATCGAGGCGACCGTCCCCTCCTTCGAGGCGGCCCTGCGCATGGGCATGCACTCGGACATGATAGTGACCCTCTCCCGCCTCTACGCCCGCCACGCCACCCAGGTCTATCCCCTGGTGCCGCTGCCGCTGCCCATCGCCCTGGACAGCATCTCCCACCTGCTCATCTGGCATCAGCGCCACGAGGAGGATCCGGGCCATCGCTGGCTGCGGGAGACCCTGCTCACCCTCATCATGGGCAAGCTGGAAACCTCGGTGGACGACCCGGCCGCTGCCGCCTGACGCGCAAAAAAAACGGGGCTCAAGAAGCCCCGTTTCACGTTGACATCAGCATTCGCCCCGTCAGTTCTGACCCGTCACCGCCAGATAGTGGTGTACCCCGTCCAGCAGCATCTGCACCGAGATCATCACCAGCAGCATGCCCATCAGCCGCTCCACCGCGGTGAGTCCTCGCTCACCCAGCAGCTTGTTGAACAGCTCGTAGAACATCAGGATCACGGCGCTGGCCCCCCAGGCCATCAGCAGGGCCAATGACCAGTCCACCATCCGGGTCGGCTCCTGGTTGGCCAGAAGCAGCAGGGAAGCCAGGATGGAGGGGCCCGCAATCATGGGGATGGCCATGGGCACCAGGAAGGGCTCCTCCCCCGCCGCCAGCCCGGTCACGCCACCGGGGCTCGGGAAGATCATCTTGATGGCGATGAGGAAGAGGATGATGCCCCCCGCGATGCTGACCGCCTCCTGACGCAGGTTGAGGAAGCTCAGGATCTGCTGACCGGCGAACAGGAAGCCCATCATGATCACCAGTGAAAACAACAGCTCCCGCAGCATTACCTTGCGTCGACGCTTGGGGTCGACATGGCGCAGGATGGAGAGGAAGACCGGCAGGTTGCCCAGCGGATCCATGATCAGAAACAGCATGACGGCAGCGGAGAATGTGTCCATAGAGCGCCCGGGCAGAACCTTTCAACAAGAGGGGAAGGAGGGCGAAATATAACAAAGGTGGCGGGATTCGGCGAGCGCCCCACCGCGCTCGCCGCTGGCGATCATCCGTGGTTGCAGATCTTGTCGGCGCGGGTCTGGAACCCTGACTCCGAGTCGATGAACTTGCCGCGCCTGGCCAGGAAGTCGATCAGGGCGTCAGCGTCCATCTCGCTGGCGCTGCAGGTGTGGAACCGGGCCTCGGCACCGAAGCGCGAGGCGATCGCCGCCCTGAGGCTGGCCCGGGTAAACGGACTCTCCTGCTCCAGCATCATCTCCATCACTTCGTGACCGTGTATCGATTGGGACATCTCGAACCTCTTTAATCATCATGTCAGATGACAATTAAAGCCCGAAGCCCGGAGAGGGTTCTTGATATAGGCCAACAAAACGCCTTTTTTAACGCCAGCGGGCTGGTCGTGAGCGCCGCTTTGTCGATAATGTGGCAACCTGACGGGGGGATGGCTACACTGTCGCCCCTTTTTGCCACCGCAGACAGAAATAAGGACATTGGCGTCATGCTGTTCCATGGATTGGTCTTCAAACCCTGGCGGATCTGGACCCGTCGCCCGCTCTGGTTGAAGACCCTGCTCGGCATGCTGACCGGGATAGGTCTGGGGCTCTGCTTCAGCGAGCAGGCCCTGCTGCTCAAGCCCATCGGCGTCCTGTTCGTCAACACCATCCAGATGCTGATGGTGCCCCTCATCTTCTGTTCCGTCCTGGCAGGCCTCACCGCCCTGCTCAAGGGCAAGCGGCTCGACCGCATCGCCGGCAAGGCCATCGGCTTCTATCTCTGCTCCACCGCCGTCGCCATCTGCATCGGCCTGATGATGGGCTGGCTGCTGGAACCGGGCATGGGCGCCAACATGGGTCCTTATGAACGGGGCGCCATGGCGCAGCAACCTACCCTGGCCAGCGTGCTGAGCCACCTGGTGCCGCGCAACCCGGTGCAGGCCATGGGCGATGGCAAGATATTGCAGGTGATCGTGTTCGCCGTGGCCCTCGCTCTCGCCCTCAACGCCACCGGACGACGCGGCCGCCCCGCCATCCTGTTCTTTACCTCCCTGGCAGAGGGAATGTTCAAGCTGACCCAGATGGTGATGGCCCTGGCCCCCTATGGCGTCTGCGCCCTGATGGCCTGGATGACCGGCAAGTACGGCGTCAGCCTGCTGTTGCCGCTGCTCAAGGTGATCGGCGCCGTCTACCTCGGCTGCCTGCTCCACGTGCTTGGCGTCTACAGCAGCCTGCTGCTCCTGATGGCGCGCCTCAACCCGTTGCACTACTTCAAGAGCATCGTCGATGCCCAGGCGGTGGCCTTCACCAGCAGTTCAAGCAGCAGCACCCTGCCCATCAGCCTGGCCTGCGCCGAACGCAGGCTCGGGGTCTCCCCCGCCATCACCGCCAAGGTGCTGCCCATCGGCGCCACCATCAACATGGATGGCACCGCCCTCTATCAGGGGGTCACCGCCCTGTTCGTGGCCCAGGCCTTCGGGGTGGATCTGCATCTGGTGGACTACCTGACCATCATCAGCATCGTCACGCTGGCCAGCATCGGCACGGCGGGCACACCCGGTACCGGGCTGATGCTGCTGACCCTGACCCTCACTGCCGTGGGACTGCCGCTGGAAGGGGTGGCACTCATCGCTGGCATAGACCGGATCCTCGACATGGCGCGCACCACGGTCAATGTCTCCGGCGACATCCTGGTCTCCGTGCTCATCGCCCGCAGCGAGAAGGAGCTGGATCTCGCCACCTACCACGATGCCCATGCGGGGGATGACATCGACTTCACCCTGCGCTGAGGGCGCGAGGGGCGTTCAATGATCCTGGGGATCGTGATGGCAGCGCCAGCAGATATCGAAGTTGGCGCCGTTCTCCTCCCCGCACTGGCCGCACAGCCAGCCATTGCCCTGGCGCTGCTGGTAGCGCTCGATGATCCGGCCTGCCCGCTGACGATCCCGCTCGTTCACCATCAGGGTCACTTGCAGCAGATCCACCGGCAGCTCCCCGAGCGCGCCGGAGAGTCCTTCGCCGCTGAGGCGCACCCTGACTCCCTCTACTTCCAAGGCCCCTTTCAGGGCATGCGCCTCCAGGGAGTGAGAGGCGCGATACAAGTTAATCCACTGATCCATACGTTGTCCTCGAAACCCTTGCCAGTGCCATCATCACCAGCACTACCATCATTCCAGGGCGAGCATCTTCCGGGAGCGAGATGCCCGATACAGATTCATCCACTGATCCATACGTTGTCCTCGAAACCCTTGCCAGTGCCGTCATCACCAGCACTACCATCATTACTCCAGGGCGAGCATCTTCCGGGAGCTAGATGCCCGATACAGATTCATCCACCGCTCCATACGTTGTCCTCGAAACCCTTACAGCAGCTTGTCGATGCCGTAAGCCGGGCCGTTGGCCACCAGAAAATCGATGAATGCCCTCAGCTTGCGCGGCATCAGGCGCCGCTCGGGAAACAGCAGGTAGATGGGTACCCTGGGTTGCTGCCACTCCGGCAGCAAGGAGACCAGCGTCCCGTTCGCCAGCTCATCATGGCACAGCATGGCAGGCAGGGAAGCCAGCCCCAGCCCCGCCTTCGCCGCCTCCCTGGCACAGGTGATGTTGTTGACCTGGAAGCGGGACGGGGGATCCACCAGCACTTCGCGATCATCCAGCTCGAAACACCAGTGCGAGGCGAGGAACCCCGTGCTGACCGCGATCCGCTCGTGATGCACCAGATCGGCGGGCCTCTGGATCACCGGGTGGCGCGCCAGATAGTCCGGGCTGGCGCACAGCAGCCGCTCGGTGCTCCAGAGACGCCGCGCCGCCAGGTTGGAGTCGCTCATGTCGCCGACCCGCACGATGGCATCCAGCCCCTCGCTGATGGGATCCACGATGCGGTTGGTCAGCTCCAGCTCCACCTTCATGCCCGGATAGGCTTGCAGGAAGTTCGCCACCAGCCTGCCCACCACCAGCTGTCCCGTCTCGATGGGCACCGCCAGCTTGAGGATCCCCGTCACCTCCTGCTGGCTGGCACTGAGCATCAGCTCGGCCTGGGCCAGCTCCTCCACCGCCTTGCTGCAGCGTAGATAATATTGTTCACCGGCTTCCGTCAGGGTGAGCTGCCGGGTGGAGCGATAGAGCAGCCGCGCGCCGAGACGCTGCTCCAGCTCGGCGATGCGGCGGCTCACCGTCGCCTTGGTCATGCCCAGCTCCTGGGCAGCGGCGGTAAAGGAGCCCTTGTCGACGATACGAACGAGGATTAAGGCAGCATTCAGGTCCATTGTTTCACCAGTGAAACTGTATATCTCATGAATGGATACTAATCGAAACAGTTGCACGATGTTAGCCTGCCCGCCACAGTTCAGGAAAACCAATATCATGAGTCAACACAAGAAGATCCCCCTGCTGGCCGCCCTGGTGCTGGCCCTGCTCGGCCTGCTGTTTGCCGGTTACTGGTATCTGCATGGCCGCTACTTCGAGAGCACCGACAACGCCTACCTGCAAAGCGAGGTGACCGGCATCGGTTCCAAGCTCTCCGGCTACATCAGCGAAGTACTGGTGACCGACAACCAGGCGGTGAAGGCCGGCCAGCTCATCGCCCGGCTCGACGACCGCGAGTACAGGACCAAGGTGGCGGAGGCCGAGGCCGATCTGCACCTCAACCAGGCGACGGCGGATAACCTCGCCGCCACCCGTATCCAGCAGTTGAGCCTCATCCGCCAGGCCGAGGCAAAAGTCAGCTCGGCCAATGCCGAGCAGGTCCGGGCCCAGCAGCAGGTGCGCCGGGTCAGCCAGCTCAATGAGCGTCACTACAGCTCCCAGGACAGCCTGGACGAGGTGCGCGCCGGCTTGCAGGTCAACCAGGCCCAGGCACTGGAGGCCAAAGCCGCCCTGCAGGCCGCCCGCGAGCGGCTGCTGGTGCTGGATGCCGAAGCCAAGCAGAACCAGGCCAGGCTGGCATTGAGCGAAGCCCAGCTCGAACAAGCCAGGCTGGAACTCGGCTACACCGAGCTGCGAGCCCCGGCTGACGGCATCATCGGCAAGCGCAGCCTGCGGGAAGGGCTCTACGTCCAGTCCGGTATGCAGGTGGCCAGCCTGGTGCCACTGAGCCAGGTGTGGGTCGAGGCCAACTTCAAGGAGACCCAGTTGCAGCACATGCAGCCGGGCCAGAAGGTGGAGGTGATCCTGGATGCCTATCCGGATCAACCGGTCGAGGGGATCATCGACAGCCTCTCTCCGGCCACCGGCGCCAAGTTCGCCCTGCTGCCGCCGGAGAACGCCACCGGCAACTTCACCAAAATCGTGCAGCGGGTACCGGTCAAGATCCGTATCCCGGATCCGGGCGCCCTGGCGGGCAAGCTGCTGCCCGGCCTCTCCACCGAGGTGATCGTCGACACCCGCACCCCTGATCCCGTGGTGGCCGCCCACTGATGGACGCCATACCACGCCGCAACTGGATCGCGGTCATGGGGGGCCTCATCGGCGCCTTCATGGCCATCCTCGACATCCAGATCACCAACGCCTCCCTGAAAGACATTCAGGGGGCACTCTCGGCCACCCTGAGCGAGAGCTCCTGGATCTCCACCTCCTATCTGGTGGCGGAGATGATCGCCATACCGCTGAGCGGCTGGCTGAGCCGGGGACTGAGCGTGCGGCGCTACCTGCTGTGGACCACGGGCGCCTTCATCGTCGCCTCCGTGCTCTGCTCGTTCAGCTGGAACCTCACCAGCATGATCGTCTTTCGGGCGCTGCAGGGCTTTACCGGCGGGGCCCTGATCCCCATGGCCTTCTCCCTCATCGTCAGCCTGCTGCCGCTGCACAAGCGAGCCACCGGCATGGCGCTGTTCGGCCTGTGCGCCACCTTCGCCCCCGCCATCGGCCCGACCCTGGGGGGCTGGCTGACGGAGCAGATGTCCTGGCACTACATCTTCTATCTGAACGTGCCGCCCGGTCTGCTGGTCATGGCCATGCTGGCCCACGGGCTGGACAGGAAGCCGGTGGACTGGGAGGTGATCAAGCGGGTGGATCTCATCGGTATCCTCACCATGGCGGTGGGTCTCGGCCTCCTGGAGGTGGTGCTGGAAGAGGGCAACCGGGAGGACTGGTTCGGCTCGAGCTTCATCGTGCGGCTCACCGTCATCTCGGTGGTGGCCCTGGTGTTCTTCGTCATCAGCCAGTTGCTGCGCCGCCACCCCCTGGTCAACCTGCGGCTGCTGCACAACCCGCGCTTCGCCCTCGCCTGCTTCGCCTACCTGGTCCTCGGTATGGGGTTGATGGGCTCCATCTATGTGCTGCCCCTCTACATGACCCAGATCCACAATTACAACGCCCTGGAAATCGGTGAAGTGCTGATGTGGATGGGGTTGCCCCAGTTGCTGGTGCTCCCCCTGGTGCCCAAGCTGACCCACAAGATAGATCCGCGCTATCTGGTGAGCTTCGGTTTTCTGGTCTTCGCCATCAGCTGCTTCATGAACGTGAACATGAATGCCGACTACGCCGGGCCCCAGCTGATCCAGTCCCTCATCGTGCGGGCCCTGGGGCAGCCCTTCATCATGGTGCCCCTCTCCCTGGTGGCGACCGCCAGCCTGACGCCGGACGAGATCCCCTCCTCCTCGACCCTGCTCAACGTGCTGCGCAACCTGGGGGGCGCCTTCGGCATCGCCATCATCGCCACCCTGATCGACAACGACACCCGGACTCATGTCAGCCAGATCGGCAGCACCCTGGCCGCCACCAGCATCGAGGGGCAGGCCTATCTGATGCAGTTGGCCCAGAACATGATGGCCCAGGGAGCCGGGCCGGAGCAGGCCCAGTTGCAGGCCCGGGCCATGCTGTCGAACACCATCAGCCGCGAGGCGGCCATCATGGCCTACAACCAGGTGTTCTACGTGATGGGTATCTTCCTGCTGATCGCCAGCGCCCTGATGCTGCTGCTCAAGCAGCCGGCCCCGAGGGCCCCTGACGCAGAACCGGTCGAGGCGTGAAAGGCGGGGATCACATAGCAAAACGGGCCAGAAGGCCCGTTTTTCATGGCTGCCCGCCAGTCAGCCCGCCAGGGAGGCGGCGATCAGGAACTGTGCCGCGAAGTAGCTGCTCATGATCCAGGCCGTGGCATGGGGGAAGGGGCGGCGGAATCTGTCCAGCGCCAGCATGCTGTCGGAGAAGAGGAACATCAGCGCCCCCACCAGGGCAGCGGCGCTGCCGGCAGTGAGAGAGGCATGCCAGGCACCGGCGGCCACCCAGGCCATGGCGATGATCACCAGCATGTAGCAGAAGACGGGGATCCTCATCTCGCCGAGCTGGCCCCACAAGAGCCCGAACACCATGCCGGCCACCAGCAACAGCAGCAGGCCGTCCACCAGCTTGAGCACCAGGGGCCCCTGGGCGAAACCGACGATGTAGCAGAGGTGAGCGACAAAAAATGCCGCCAGCCCCTGGATGAAGCGATCCCGTGGCAGCATCAGCAGCACGTCCCCCGCCAGCGACAGGCAGAGACCGAGCAGGATCCAGGCGTGGGAGCCGTTGTGATCGTCGCCTTGGTAGCCAAACGCCAGGGCGATGATGAACAGCATGGTCAGGGGTTTGCTGATGTAGAACTGACGGGAGTCTGAGCCGTAAGCCGCGCGGATGTGCCACCAGCCCGATGCGATGATCAAGAAACTCAATAACATGCCCTGCTCCTCACCGGCTGCTCGCCCTGGGGCGGCAACCTCTTTAGTGCCCGCAAGAGTAGCAAATTCCCCCGGCCAGTGGCAGAGGCTGAAGCAGATGGCTCCCTACACCTAAAGTCTAATTGCCCCCATCCCCGCCCTCGGGCATAAGAGACAGCTCTGGAGGATCACCATGGAAGATGCTATGACCAACTACCTGCCCGCTATCGACATCATGATGTGCCATCTTGGCATCAGCTTTGAACAGGCCTGCGAGCAGCTTGGCCTCAGCCCGCAGGAGCAGCAGACCCTCGACCAACTGCAAAAACAGAAGCAGACCCAGTCCAACTGATGCCCTGGACTGATGGCCCGAAGCGGCCGGCATCACAGCCCAGCATAAAAAACGGCGCCCGAAGGCGCCGTTTTTTATTGGGTGATGATCAGGGTCGAGCGACCCGGCGGCGTTGCAGCCAGACCACGGCCCCGAACAGCAGGAAGCCCGGCAGCCACATCAGCTCCTTGGGCCAGCGCTCGGTGGGCGCCTTGACGCTCAGGATCTGCTGATCCATCTCCAGCCCCAGATCGGCGGCCTGGCTGCCGAAGGTGACGGTGTCGATCAGGATCTTGCCGTCCTGCTCATAGGTCTGGATCCCCAGCTTGGCCAGACGGTCCTCACCACTGACGCCCGAAGGCACCGGCAGCAGCACGGTGAAGCGGCGCAGCTTGCCCACCGCATCTTCCCCTTCCATGCGCAGGCGCAGGGTGCTTTCGGCCTCCACCTGCCCCATGGTCTGGACCAGCTCGGCCGGGGCGGTGTCGCGATACGGGTCGTGCAGCAGATCCATCCAGAAGCCAGGACGGAACAGGGTGAAAGCCACCAGCAGCAGCAGCACGCTCTCGTACCAGCGGCTCTTCACCAGGAAGAAGCCCTGGGTGGCGGCAGCGAAGATCAGCATGGCGATGGTGGCCACGATGAAGATCAGCACGCCGTGGGCGAAGTCCACGTTGATGAGCAGCAGATCGGTGTTGAAGATGAACAGGAAGGGCAGCGCCGCGGTACGCAGGCTGTAGTAGAACGCCGTGATCCCTGTCTTGATGGGGTCGCCCTTGGAGACGGCGGCCGCGGCGAACGAGGCCAGCCCCACCGGCGGGGTCACGTCCGCCATGATGCCGAAGTAGAAGACGAACAGGTGCACCGCGATGAGCGGCACGATGAGGCCGTTCTGCTGACCCAGGGTGACGATCACCGGCGCCAGCAGGCTCGATACCACGATGTAGTTGGCAGTGGTCGGCAGCCCCATGCCGAGGATGAGGCTCAGCAGGGCGGTGAAGATCAGCATGAGCAGCAGGTTGCCCATGGAGAGGAACTCCACCAGATCCGCCAGTACCAGGCCGACGCCGGTCTGGGAGACGGCCCCGACGATGATGCCGGCAGTAGCGGTGGCAATGCCGATGCCGATCATGTTGCGGGCACCGGCAATCAGCCCCTCGCGCAGGTCCACCACGCCATCGGTGAAGGAGCCGTAGTCATGCTTGCCGTCGGTGCGCAGCCAGTTCAGCAGCGGTCGCTGGGTCAGCAGGATTATGATCAGCATCACCGACCCCCAGAAGGCCGACAGGCCGGGGGAGAGGCGCTCCACCATCAGACACCACACCAGCACCACCACGGGCAGCAGGAAGTGCAGGCCGGAGAGCAGCACGGCGCGGGTCTCGGGCAGCTCGTCCAGTGGCTTGTCCGGGTCTTCCGCCGGCAGCGGCGCGTTGCTCGCGGCGATCTTCAGCAGTCCCAGGTAGGCGACGGCCAGCAGCACGCTGATCCCCGGCAGGGCATAGTCACCCAGTACCGGCTTGAGCCAGCCCAGACCGTAGTAGACCGCCATGGAGAGGCCGCTGATGAGGGCGGCACCGAAGGCGAAGCCGGTCAGGCGGCGCAGCCAGGGGCGCGGCTGACGGTTGCCGATGGGCTGCATCCCGAGCTTGAGCGCTTCGAGGTGCACGATGTAGAGCAGGGCGATGTAGGAGATGGCCGCCGGCAGGAAGGCGTGCTTGATGATCTCCACATAGGGAATGCCCACGTACTCCACCATCAGGAAGGCCGCAGCCCCCATGACCGGCGGCATGATCTGGCCGTTGACCGAAGAGGCCACTTCCACCGCGCCGGCCTTCTCCTTGGAGAAACCGACCCGTTTCATCATGGGGATGGTGAAGGTGCCCGTGGTCACCACGTTGGCGATGGAGGAGCCGGAGATGACGCCGGTCAGGGCCGAGGCGACCACGGCCGCCTTGGCCGGGCCGCCGCGCAGGTGACCCAGCAGGCTGAAGGCGAGCTGGATGAAGTAATGGCCCGCACCGGCGCGCTCGAGCAGGGCGCCAAACAGCACGAACAGGAAGACGAAGCTGGTGGAGACCCCAAGGGCGATGCCGAACACCCCTTCGGTGGTGATCCACTGGTGGTTGGCCAGCGCATGCAGGCTCACCCCGCGGTGGGCCAGCAGGGAAGGCATCCAGGGACCGGCCAGGCTGTAGGCCAGGAAGACGATGGCGATGACCGCCAGGGCCGGGCCCAGGGCACGGCGGGCCGCTTCCAGCAGAAGCGGAATGCCGACGCAGGCCACCGCGAAGTCCATGGTGGTCAGGTTGCCGGGACGCTGGGCAAGCTCCTGGTACATCACGAACAGATAGCTGGCGACGGCGGCACCGACGAGGCCGAGGGCGATGTCGGCAAGGGGAACCCTGTCTCGCGGTGAGCTGCGCATGGCGGGGAACACCAGGTAGGCGAGCAGGATGGCGAAGGCCAGGTGAATCGAGCGTGTTTCAGTGTCGTTGAGGACGCCGATGCCAAGGGAGAAGGGCAGCGGCGAGGCAATCCAGAGCTGGAACAGGGACCAGATCAGCGCAAGACCCGCGATGATCCAGCTCATGGGGCCGATGGGCAGCCTGGCGCCGACGTCTTGGGCGATCAGCTCCTCGGCCGAGAACGCCTCTTGTTGTTGTGTTTGCTGCATAGTGTGACTCTGTAGGTACTGCAATAAATGAGACTCGCTCCCCCGAAGGAGGAGCGAGTCCGGGGCACATCCGAAGACGCAGCCGGATTACATCCAGCCACGTTCCTTGTAGTAACGCACAGCGCCTTCATGCAGCGGAGCGGAGAGACCCACCTTGATCATGTCGGCTTCCTTCAGATCCGCGAAGGCCGGGTGCAGGCGCTTGAAGCGGTCCAGGTTGTCGAACACGGACTTGACCAGCTGGTAGACCACTTCCGGGTCAGCCTTGGCGCTGGTGGAGAGCACCGCCTTGCCACCGATGGACGGGGTCGGGTTCGGGCTGCCCTTGTAGAGACCACCCGGGATCTCGGCCTTGCTGTAGTAGCTCTTCTCGGCCAGCAGCTTGTCGATCTCGGGGCCGGTGACCGGCACCAGCACGGTGTCCGTGGTGGTAGAGGCTTCCTGGATGGCGCCGTTCGGGTGGCCGACGAAGTAGCTCATGGCGTCGATGTTGTTGTCACCCAGGGCAGAGGCCTGCTCGGCGGGTTTCAGTTCGGAAACCAGGCTGAAGGCGGATTTGTCCCAGCCCTTCACGGTCATGATCTCTTCAAAGGTGTCACGCTGACCGGAACCCGGGTTGCCGATGTTGACGCGCTTGCCCTTCAAGTCGTCGAAGCTGGCTACCTTGGCGTCCTTGCGAGCCAGGATGGTGAACACTTCGCTCTGCAGGGAGAAGACGGCGCGGATGTCATCCATCGGACCTTCGGCCTTGAACGGCTCGACGCCCTTCATCGCCTTGTACTGGTGGTCGGACTGCATGATGCCGAAGTTGAATTCGCCGGAGCGGATGCCGTTGACGTTGGCAACACCGCCGCCACTGGCCGGGGCGTTGCACTTGATCTGGTGATCGGCGGCGCCGCGGTTGAGGAAGCGGCAGATGGACTGGCCCGCCACGTAGTAGACGCCGGTCTGACCGCCGGTGCCTATGGTCACGAAGCGCTCCTGCGCTTGCACCGGACCACCAAACGACACACCGACCAGAGCCGCCGACAAGGCGCACGCCAAGGATAATCCTTTCATGTTCTTCATCCTTTTCATTGATTTATTTCACCCGTTTCCCGGGAGAATATGAGACAGACCCGCATCAAGACTGGGTTCGCCTATACGACCTCGTACGAGGAAATGGTCGAGCGGCACGCGCCCTTCCAAAAGCCACCATCATCCTGCGGTGAGATAATCAGCGTCATGCCGATCGGAGGTGATCTGACCAGAAACGGGTCAGTTCAAAAGCATTAACGCTCCGATTAAGCACATAACACCAACATAAATCAAACAAAACAGCAAAATGGCGGATTTAAATAGCGAGAAGTTTGAAGCGGATCATTCATTTCTCAAGGGCAGATTAATTACATGAACTATCAAAGGGAAGCAATAAAAAGCACGCCCAGATTCTTTCGCAACCCTTGACTGGCAAGGATTAGATACCTGGTCCGTTATATCGCAAAATGCATACTGAACAGCATAAACACGACGTTAATGACGCTTTTGTCGCCAAGATGCAAAAACCCCGATCCGGGGCTGCCGGAACGGGGTTTGGTAACAAGCTGATTTCATTTGGGCCCGGCCATCACGCCTTGCTGCCAGCCAGCTCCAGAATGAAGGCGAACTCCAGGGCGATGTCCTCATAGGCCTTGAAACGGCCCGACTTGCCGCCATGACCGGCCTCCATGTCGGTGCTGAGCAGCAACTGGTTGTCGTCCGTCTTCAGCTCACGCAGCTTGGCCACCCACTTGGCCGGCTCCCAGTACTGCACCTGGGAGTCGTGCAGCCCCGTGGTCACCAGCAGATTCGGGTAGGCCTGGGCCTTGACCTGATCGTAGGGGCTGTAGGCCTTCATGTAGTCGTAGTAGCGCTTCTTGTTCGGGTTGCCCCACTCGTCATACTCCCCTGTGGTGAGGGGAATGGACTCGTCCAGCATGGTGGTGACCACGTCGACGAAGGGCACCTGGGCCACCACGCCGCGATAGAGCTGGGGCGCCTGGTTGATGACGGCCCCCATCAGCAGGCCGCCGGCGCTGCCTCCCATGGCATAGACCTGATCCCTGGCGCCGTAGCCTTGCGCCACCAGCGCCTCGGTCACGTCGATGAAGTCGTTGAAGGTGTTCTGCTTCTTGAGCAGCTTGCCCTCTTCATACCAGGTGCGGCCCAGCTCCTCGCCACCCCGGATATGGGCGATGGCGTAGACGAAGCCCCGGTCCAGCAGGCTCAGGCGTGAGCTGCTGAAGTCCGGGTCCATGCTGGCGCCGTAGGAGCCATAGCCGTAGACCAGCAGGGGATTGGTGCCTGCACCGCCCCCTGCCTTCTTGAACTTGTCCTTGCGATAGACCAGCGACACCGGCACGGCCACGCCGTCACGGGCGGTGATCCAGAGCCGCTCGCTGGCATATTGCGCAGGCACGAAGCCCGCCACCGGCTGCTGCTTGAGCAGGGTCCGCTTGCCGCTGTCCATGTCCAGCTCGTAGGTGGAGGACGGCGTGGTCATGGAGGAGTAGCCATAGCGCAGGGCGCTGGTGTCCGGCTCCGGGTTGTAGGCAAGCCAGGTGACATAGGCGGGATCGTCGAAGGCGATCTCCTTCTGCTCGCCGCTCTGCCAGTTGACCTGGCGCAACCGGGTCAACCCCTGGCTGCGCTCCTCCAGCACCAGCCAGTCCCTGAACAGGGCATAGCTCTCCAGCAGCACGTCCGGATTGGGGGCGATCACCGCCTTCCAGCGATCCACCGGACTCTCCTTGGTCTCATAGAGGCCGAAGTTCTTGCCGTCCTTGTTGGAGCGCACATAGAAGCGACCGCGGTAGTGATCCAGGCTGTATTCGTGATCCACCTGGCGGGGCAGGAACAGGCGTGGCGTCTGGCCCGGCACATTGGCATCAATGAGGCGCGCCTCGCTGGTGGTGGTGCTGGAGAGGGAGATGACGATGAAATCTTCCGAGGTGGTGGCGTAGAGGCTCACATAGAAGGAGTCGTCCTTCTCCTCGTAGACCAGGGTATCCTTCGCGGGATCCGTGCCCAGCTCGTGGCGATAGACCTGGTAGGGCAGCAGGGTCTTGGGGTGCTTGCGCACGTAGAAGACCGTCTTGCTGTCGTTGGCCCACACCAGGTTGCCGGAGGTGTTCTCGAGGGTGTCGGCGGCCCAGGCGCCGCTCTCCAGATCGAGGAACTGGATCCTATATTGACGGCGGGAGAGATAATCTTCCGCCACCGCCAGCCAGCGGTTGTTGCGGCTCACCTCGAGCGCCCCCAGGGCATAGAACTCGTGGCCTTCGGCGCGCTGGTTGCCATCCAGCAGCAGGGCGGGCGCCCCGTCCCCTTCCACCTTGCTGCGGGAGTAGATGGCGTACTCCTTGCCCGGCTCGTAACGGGTCTGATAGCGGTAGCCGTTCTTCACATAGGGGACAGACTCGTCCTGCTGGGGAATACGGGCCACCATCTCCTTGTAGAGCTGCTCGCGCAGCGGCTTGATCGGTGCAAGCATGGCCTCGGTGTAGGCATTCTCGGCCTTGAGATAGTCCAGCACCTCGGGCTTCTGCCGCTCGTCGTCACGCAGCCAGTAGTAGTTGTCGACGCGCGTGTCCCCGTGTTTTTTCAGGGTATGGGGGTGCTTGGCAGCCACCGGGGGGACAATGACAGGCTGGGTGGAAGTATCGCTTGTAGGCATGGCGGACTCTTCGTTGGCATGGGAACAGGGCGCAGCAAGCAGGCAAGCCAGCAGCAACCCCCGGGAAAAGGTGAACATGTCGCATCCTTTGCGCTGTCACAGGGCCGCCCCTCCCGCTGGTGCTGCACGCATCCAGACGGCACACCGGCAGGCAGCGGGAAAAGCGTCCCTGAGAAAATAAAAATTGGCGATCAATCTGCCCCTTGTCGCCCGGGGTTGCAAGGGCTCCCCGGACATTCCCCCCCAAATCGACGAAAAAGGGCCGCCATCTCGCGATGGCGGCCCTCCTCCCTGACCGTGAGCGACACGGGTTCGCTCAGGTGTGCCTCACATGATGGAAGTGTGTCTGCTCACGGTCAGCATCCATCAGCCGGGGTAGCTCGACCAGACTTTGGTCGCGCCCTCGTCACTGATGCTCAGCACCTGATAGGGCTGACCCGGAATATCCATGCCCGGCGCACTCTGGGGCATCCCCGGAATGGTCAGACCGCGGATCGCCGGTTTTTCCTTGAGCAGCTTCTGCACGTCGGCAGCGGGCACATGCCCCTCCACCACATAGCCGTTCACCACCCCGGTGTGGCAGGAGGCCAGCTGCGGGGTGATGCCATGCTGCTGCTTGATCGGGTCAAGCTGCTCGGTTTCCACGACCTTGACCTCAAAGCCGTTCTCTTCCATGTGCTTGATCCAGGTCTTGCAGCAACCGCAATACTGGGACTTGTAGACGGTCATCTGCCCGGTTGCCAGAGCAGAAACACTGACGGTACCGGCCAGCACGGCCAGTAACAGGGACTTGTACATATCTCACCTCGGTTAAGAAGAAATGCCCGGAAAGGGAAACTCGACTCAGCCGTGGTGACGGGGCGGACGCTCGAGACGCTCCAGGGGCGCCTCCGGCATGAACAGAGAGGGAGAGAGGAATGTCGGCCTGTCAGGCTCAAGCCGGGCAACCGTCAGGCTGTCGCTGGTGAGCACCGTCATGGCGAGCGCCGAGGTGAAGCTGCCGCAGGGCATGGCTTTTTCCAGGGTACGCTCGCTCTGGCTGCAATGGGGCGTCAGGGTACAGAGATCGGTGGCCGCACGGCTGCCAAACGACATCAGCACCAGCACCAGACTCCACAGGGGGAGCCAGCGGCGGGCGCGAGCGAGTTGGCGACGGGTCAGGACCATTAGACGACTCAATGACGAAAGAGGGCCTATGGTAACCCTTGGCCCAGGGGGAGGGTCAACCCCTCCCCCGTTTGCATCAGGGTTGCTGACGGGTGGCTGCCAGCACGATCTCCCGCACGCAGACGTTGGCCGGCTGGTGCCAGGCGTAGAGCACGGCGTCGGCGATCACCTCGGGTGCAATGACGCCTCCCATCTGATCCTTCCAGTCGTGATAGCCCGCCTTGATGCTCTCGTCCGTGGTGTGGCTGAGCAGCTCGGTCTCCACCGCGCCCGGAGCGATGGTCACCATCCGCACGCCGACATCGGCCACCTCTTCCCGGATATTCTCGGTCAGGGCGTGGACGGCGAACTTGGTGGCGCAGTAAGCGGCATGGTTCGGGAAGGTCTTGCGACCGGCGATGGAGCTGATGTTGATGATGGTGCCGCTGCGGCGGGCCTTCATGCCGGCCAGTACCGCATGCACGCCATTCAAAACCCCCATCACGTTGATGTTGAGCATCTGCTGCCACTCGGCGGGATCCTGCACGTCGGCCTGTCCCAGCAGCATGACGCCGGCATTGTTGACCAGACATCCCACCGGGCCGAATTGCGCCTCCGCCTGCGCCACGGCGGCCTTCATGGCGGCGGTGTCGGTGACATCGACCCCGATGCAGAGGGTATCGGGCAGGTTCAGCGCCTGCATGGGCTCGACCCGGCGGGCCAGCAACAGCAGCGGATGGCCGGCGGCGGAGAAGGCGCGGGCAATGGCGGCACCGATCCCGGCGGACGCGCCGGTGATCACCACGAGGGACTTGGACATGGAGTTTTCCTTCTGATGCGTTGAAATGGGCGTCAAACAAGGGCTGGCCAGCACGGGACCCAGTCACTATAGTCGCTACATCCATCGGCGATAAATATAGTTTTCCGCTGGTTATCATCTGAATTAACTATGGTATCCCCATGCTGGACCTGAGATTGCTGCGCTTCTTCATCGCCATCTATGAAGAGAAGAACATCACGGCGGCGGCAGCCCGCTGCCACGTGAGCCAACCCTCCCTCTCCGCCGGCCTTCGCCAGCTCGAAGAGAGCCTGGGGGACAGCCTCTTCATCCGGGGCAAGAAGGGGGTGGAAGCGAAGGATCCGGCCCACTATCTCTATCCCCACGCCGTCAAGCTGGTGGAAGAGGCGCGTCGCCTGCCGACCCTGTTTCGCCAGAAGGCGACGCGTGCGAGACTCAACATGGCCATCATGCCCGACCTCAGCCGCCGTCGGCTGGCGGGATTGCTTCGGCGGGTGCAGGGGGTGCTGCCCGAGCTGGATCTCACCCTCTCCGATTACGGCACCCCGGCCGACTGCCGGCTGACCCTGGATGCCCTGCGCCGGGAGGACGAGATCTTCCTGCCGCTCTGGGAAGAGGAGTACGTGCTGTGCGTTCCCAGGGGACACCCTCTTGCGGGCAGGGCGCGTATCGAGCTGGCTGAGTTGCAACACCATGATTTCATTGAGTGTCCCCCCTGCGAAGCCCATCAGCAAACCATAGGCCTGCTGGCCTGTGACCGGCTCACCCTCAATCTGGTGGCCAAGGCCGAGAGCAAGGGGCTGGTGATGGCGCTGGTGCTGGCCGGAGTGGGCATCAGCTTCCTGCCCGACGGGCTGGTGGAGGACGAAGCGGGCCTGTGCACCCTGCCCGTGAGCAGCCCCCGGATGTTCCGCCGCATCGGCCTCTGCTACCCCGCCCACCAGACCCTGAATCCGGCGCTGCGCGCACTGATCCCGGAACTGGCGGGCCTGGGAGCTTCTTGATAACGTTTCAGCTCACAGTCTGTCGCATGTGCCGGCAGCAGACCCTCTTCAGGAATCCCATGAAACGCATTCTGGTCATCTTTTCACACCCGGCGCTGCAGAGTTCCCGGGCCAACAAACAACTGCTGCACGCCATCGAGGGGCTGGAGGGGATCACCCTGCACGATCTCTGCCAGCGCTATCCGGACATGTTCATCAACGTGAAACGGGAACAGGCCCTGCTGGCGGAGCACGACATCATCGTCTTCCAGCACCCCTTCTACTGGTACTCCTGCCCGGCCATCATGAAAGAGTGGATGGACCTGGTGCTGGAGTACGGCTATGCCTACGGCCCCGAGGCCCATGCCCTCAACGGCAAGCAGTGGCTCAGCGCCATCACCACGGGGGGCGGCCCCGAATCCTACTGCCGCGCAGGCTACAACCAGCGCCCGCTGCTCGACTTCCTGCTCCCCTTCCAGCAGACCGCACAGCTGTGCGGCATGCGCTGGCTGCCCCCTTTCGTGCTGCACTCTTTCCACAAGCTCGAGGATCCCGAGGCGCTGCGCCGCTGCGGCCAGGACTATCGCCAACTGCTGTGCGCCCTGCGTGACGAACAGCTGACCCCGGCCCAGCTGGCCGAGAGCCCCTATCTGCGCGATCTGCTGGGGGTACTCCCATGACACACACTCGATCCGGGCGCAGGCCCGGCCAGCCCTCACCGGCATTCATCATGTTAAGGAGGAGCCGCTGATGGGACATGGATTGCTGTTTGACGCCCTGATCTACCTCTCGGCGGCGGTGATCGCCGTCCCGCTGGCCAAGCGGTGGGGGCTGGGCTCCGTCCTTGGCTACCTGCTGGCGGGGATCATCATAGGTCCCTTCCTGCTTGGTCTGGTGGGCGAGCAGAAAGACGTGATGCACTTCGCCGAGTTCGGGGTGGTGCTGATGCTGTTTCTGGTCGGTCTGGAGCTGCGCCCGGCCCTGTTGTGGCAACTGAAAGGGCCCATCCTCGGCAACGGTGGCCTGCAGGTGCTGCTCACCAGTGTCGCCCTGACCGGGGTGGGTTATCTTTTGGGTCTGCCCTGGCAGCAGGGGCTCGCCATCGGTCTCATTCTTGCGCTCTCCTCCACCGCCATCGTGCTGCAGAGCCTGCAGGAGCGCAAACTGATGCAGAGCGAGAGCGGCCGCTCCGCTTTCGCCGTGCTGCTGTTCCAGGACATCGCCGTCATCCCCATCCTGGCGATCCTGCCGCTGCTGGCCATCGCACCGGTCGCCAGCAGCGGCAGCTCGGAGCTGGCAGGCTGGCAGCACGGCCTGCTGGTGGTGGCCGCCATCGCCGGCATCGTGCTGGGTGGTCATTACCTGATGCGGCCGGTGTTTCGCGCCATCGCCCAGTCCCACATGCGGGAGATCTTCGTCGCTGCCGCCCTGCTGCTGGTGATCGCCATCGCCGTGCTGATGGAATCCGTCGGCCTCTCTCCCGCCCTCGGCTCCTTCCTCGCCGGCGTGGTGCTGGCGGACAGCGAATACCGCCACGAGCTGGAAGCAGACATAGAGCCGTTCAAGGGGCTGCTGCTCGGCCTCTTCTTCATGTCGGTGGGTGCCGGCATCGACTTCAGCCTCTTTGCCGCCCATCCCCTGTTGATCCCGGCACTGGTGATCGGTCTGATGGTGCTCAAGTGGCTGGTGCTGATGGGG
This sequence comes from Aeromonas sp. s1(2024), assembly GCF_040908005.1. Lineage (NCBI taxonomy): Bacteria > Pseudomonadati > Pseudomonadota > Gammaproteobacteria > Aeromonadales > Aeromonadaceae > Aeromonas > Aeromonas sp. s1(2024). The sequence goes on from NZ_JBFOCW010000083.1 coordinate 200,565, forward strand.
CTCGGCTTTGTCATTCGCCTCTCCCCGAACCAGCGCTGGACCTTCGCCCTGGCCCTGGCCCAGGGCGGGGAGTTCGCCTTCGTGCTATTCTCGTTCGCCGCCCAGAACAAGGTACTGCCGGGCAGCACCATCTCACTGCTGACTCTGGTCGTCGCCCTCTCCATGGCGCTGACACCGCTGCTGCTTATCCTCAACGATCGGGTGATCCAGCCCTGGTTCGACTACCGCAACCAGAGCGACACCCCCGAACACGAACAGCCCGAGCTGGTGGAACACCCGGTCATCATCGCCGGCTTCGGTCGCTTCGGTCAGATAGTGGGGCGTCTGCTCCACGGCCATGGTATTGGCACCACCATACTCGAGCAGGATGCCAGCCAGATAGAGATGCTGAGAAAGTACGGCTACCAGGTGTTTTATGGGGATGCCAGCCGACTCGATCTGCTGCACGCGGCCGGCGCCCACAAGGCCAAACTGCTGGTGCTCTCCCTCAATGACCCGGCCACCTCCCTCGAAGTGATCGAGATGGTGAAAAAGCACTTCCCGCACCTCAGAATACTGGCCCGTGCCCAGGACAGACCCCATGCCCACGAGATCCTGCGCCACGGGATAGACAGCGTGCACCGCGAAACCCTGGGATCGGCCGTGGATCTTGGAGTAGAAGCACTCACCCTCTTGGGGTTCAGGGCCAATCAGGCCTGGCGTGCGGGACAGATGTTCAAGCAGTATGACAACCGACTGCTGCGGGAACAGGTCAACTACCTGGACGACGAGCACACCTATATCAACAAGAGCCTGCAATACCGCGACATCCTCTCCGACCTGCTGCAAGACGATCAGGAAGGACAGGAGCGTACCCACGCCCATCAATGGAACAGCGGTCTGCCCGACAACGACAAGGAAGCAACATGATTGCCTATTACCCCATGCTCAAACACCTTCACATGACCCTGGCCCTGGTCAGCCTGCTGCTCTTCCTCTACCGCTGGAGCCTGGCGCTGGCGGGCAGCGGGCGGCTGCAACAGAAATGGTTGAAGGTGCTGCCCCACATCAACGACACCTTCCTGCTGCTGTTTGGTGTGCTGCTGGCGGTGACCCTGCAGATGAGCCCTGGCCAGCAGCCCTGGTTGCTGGCCAAGCTGATTGCCCTGGTGATCTACATCGGCCTTGGCGTCATGGCGCTCAAGCGCCCTGCCCGCGGCCAGAAGCTGGTGGCCGGGGTGGCCGCTCTCGCAGTATTCGGCTACATGGTGGGCGCAGCCATCACCAAATCAGCCTGGTCCTGGCTGGCATAACGACGTGTCGAGGTGGGGCCCGTCCCTCACCTCCTTCCCACCTCCCCCTCCTTACTGCTTCCATTTCCTTCCAGTCACCCTGGTCGCGAGCATTCTCGCAAGGCTTGTTTTCAATAAAAAAAGGGCTCAAACAACCCCTTTTCATTGTTATTTTGTTTTATTTATCAATGCTTTGTTTCTTCATGTATGAAAATGGCGACAGTTGTCGCAGCAAAACTTGCGACATAGACTGTCGCAGGCCATGGCTAGGATACACTCAACGCTAAACCAGTGAAGGCATGCACCATGAGTAAGAAGCTGTTACGACAACTGACCTTGGCGCGTTGCATCCCGCACCGCCCTTACAAGCTGACCGCCAGCCAACTCCAGGTAAAACTGGAAGAGGAAGGCATTCACGTCAGTCTCCGTACCGTGCAACGGGACCTGGAAGAGATGTCCGGCATGGGACTGTTCGACCTCACCTCCGATGAGCGCAGCAAGCCTCATGGCTGGTGCTTCGAGCGCCATGGTCTCAATGACTTTGCCAACATCATGCCGCTCTCGCTGGCAGTGGCCCTGAAAACCTGGAGCGACCAGGCGAGCCAACTGTTGCCGGCAAGCGTGCTGACCGAATTGAACCCGCTGATCGACAAGGCTGGCCAGGTGATCCGCGACAGCCAGAGCGAACTGGCCGAGCGCTGGCTGGAGAGCGTGCACCAGTCACCTCGCCCCTTCGCCGGCAATCCGGAGATCCGCCGCAGCACCCTGATCCGCGACGCCCTCTGGCGTGGCCGCAAGTTCAGCGCCGAGATCCAGCGTGTCATCAAGGAGCGTACTGTCTGGCTCTGCTATGACCGCATCAATCCCCTCGGCATCCTGAACCAACCCGATGGCCCCATCCTGCTCTGTACCCTGTCCGAGCTGGATCCCAAGGTCTACGGTATCCCGTTCGATCACATCAAGAACGTGGAGTTGACCAACTTCAGCGCGACCCAGCCGAAGGACTTCAATATCCAGAAGCTGATCCGCGACCAGGGCTATCAGGACGTCAGCGGTCCGATCCGCTTCGTCGGGCGCATCGATGCCAACTGCCCGACCCTGATCGATGGACAAATCCCGGGACATAACCCGCGTATGACCCGTTACGACAAGCGCAGCGTGGTGGTGGAGACTGAAGTGCAGGATACGCCCGAGTTCCGCTCCTGGCTGAACAACATGAGCGGCAACCTGGAGGTGCTTGCACCCGAATCACTGCGCAAGGCCTACCCGACTCCTGGGACAAGGGTCAGCTAAAGAAACCAGCAGACAATACAAAGCCGAGATTTATCTCGGCTTTTGTCTACTTTTAAAGCATAAGTATTCAATTAATTTTGAACTCTTACACCCCTGATTGAAGCGGCTGTACCATCGTTTTCCTACCGATTTCTGCTTGTAAGAGATCTGCCATTCCCCCTGTAAGACCCCTCAGTGTTGAACCGTACGTGAAGCCATCCCGCACTGGGTATGCTTTCCACGGAAACTATCTAAATAACTGATAAACATAGATAATATTCCACTCCAGCCCATTTCTGTACCACATGTCACGGAGCTCAATCCGATTGCACACCTTGTTCGAGCCTGCAATTGCCTTAGTATGGGTCTCACAAGGACGAGCTGATTCGGCAGGATGCAGAAACAGCGCATAAACAAGGAATAGCCTGCAGGATGTGGGCAAGGAACACCTCGGGATGGGGTTGATAGCCAGGATGGTTATCACAAGGATCGACAGGACAACCGCAGGATGCGGTAGTTGGATACCTCGGGATGAGGTTGAGTGGCACGGATTGTCGCTCATCAAGGATGAAAGGACACCGCAAGACGCGGTCAGGAACAGCTTCAAGATGAAGCGTGATAGCCAGGATGGTTATCAGTCAGGATGACGCAGGAACACCACGGGATGTGGTAATGGACACCTCCAGGAAGGAGAGGGTGAAGCAATCAGGACAGATTGCCAGGCTAGGAAGGCCACAGGACACCCCAACGGATTGGGAAGGGGAATTTCCAAAGGAAAGGATAGCGTCAAGGATTGCAGGGAGCATGGCAGTTCAGGGAATGGACGAAATGACTTGAGGGGACAGCATCTGCTGTCCCCTTTTCTTTTGTGCACCCCATGCCCGCGACACAACAGAAAATGGAATCAGCCTGAGCGATCCTGCCTACATCACGCCATCTGCATCACTGATAACCTGTTTGTATACCCACCAGAGGCAGCCACAGTAGCGCTCCTTGCCTTTCCTCCGCCCTCCCTCATCTATACTCAGCGATATCCACTAGGCCCTCAGAGCGCAGCAGATCAGCCGCGGCCAACCAGCCAGAGTGCTCCTGGCGACTGATTCCAGGTAACAATGGCCACTGGCTTCTGATCCGCCAGGCAGATTGTTGAGTCATCCCTGAACTGTCTATATGTGTGACCACGAATGAAGCGTGGATGCCATTCGGCAAGGCGGAGATGGTCGTGTAGGGAAATGAGGATAACCCGGCCAAGCCACCTGGCACTGAGGATGAGGGATTGGGTAAATGTCAGAAAGCAAAAAGGCCTTCCCGTCAGGGAAGGCCTTTCAATTTAGTGGCGGAGCGGACGGGACTCGAACCCGCGACCCCCGGCGTGACAGGCCGGTATTCTAACCGACTGAACTACCGCTCCGCATTCGGTTAGCTTTCGCTAAATCTTTTGCTGCTTGTTTGTGAGGTGTCATCCTCGCAGCCAGCCATGTGATTCTTCACATCACCGTTTAATTGGGTGCCTGGCAGTGTCCTACTCTCGCATGGCGAATGCCACACTACCATCGGCGCTACAGCGTTTCACTTCTGAGT